>CAYLVF010000024.1:0-8310 GCA_964387045.1 uncultured Melioribacter sp.
AGAGATCTCTTTCTTCACTTTCACTTTTAAATTTGGGAATGTTTTTTAACTTCTTCATGATATATCACTCTTTCTTTTTTACTCATATTTCTTGCCGATAATATTCGGATTTGTTTACTTTTTATTGTAAAAACAACAAATAATTCTTTATTCTCGTCGGTTCTTCCAAGTAAATACCATCTTTTCTCATTTGTTTTTTTCTGTATGGAATCAGTAATTATAATCGGTTTGTTAAAAAATACTTGTTCGCATTCAGCTACATTAACATTGTGCTTAATCCAGATAACGATTGTATATTATATTAATATACACAAATTATCAAGTCAATTCTAGTTCTTGGGGTAGAAGATATTAATCGTGGGTGAGTTGGTAGAAATTAACAATAATAAATTTATGGAAAGTAGTACTTAAATAACTGTCTACTTTTGGGGAGGAAAATCAATATTAATGTAATTTAAATACCGCAGACGTGAAGTCTGCGGCTACTTTCTGAAATTTGATATTATTTTACTAATAACCCCGACAAGTCGGGATTACTTTCAGCACTAAAATTTATTTCACTAGTAACATCTTCTTCGAAGCAAAATAATCATTTACTTTTATTGTGTAGATATACATTCCGCTTGGTAAATCTATTCCGTTAAATTTTAATTCGTACATGCCGCTGTCTTTTTCTTCGTTTAATAATGTCGTTACTTCTTTTCCAATTGCATCAAATACTTTTATCGTTACAAAGCCTTCTTGAGGCAGTTGAAATCTTATCGTTGTTTGCGGGTTGTATGGATTCGGATAGTTTGAAATGTCATAATAAGTTATCTCTTCTCCCGAACCAATTTTTGATGCTGTACCTGACTGATCTCCTTTTGTTGAAACATATGCGGAAGGCGATATTGTCCCTTCTAATGAATAGTACGCTTTTACATCATACTATAAAATAAAATCTCCACTACCGGGATTGTATGTAAATTCAACATCAGTATAAGTTAAAGTTCCGCGATTTCTTGTAGCTATATGAACCGGCGAAGAAACCACACCGTTATGTTTGTAGTAACGGTAAATATGATATTGTGTTACGTAATCATTGGGGTGATCACTCCAGGTTAGTTTTACATAGTTATTACTTCCGCCTGTTCCACTGATAGTTAAGTTCCTATTAATATTCTCAAATGCTGGTGTGCCCTTGTATATTGCAGTATATGTATTATGACTGGTTGGATAAATACTTCTTACAGAATTTGTAACGTTATCACTCCATTTTTCGAAGTCGTAAACAATCCCGTTTATTATATAGCTTTGCTTAGCTGTTACACTAATTTGGTTCTGTTCTACAACCACCTCAGTAGAAGGAGCATTTTTCCAGTTCCCATTAATATACATCTCACCAGTCTCAGTAGTACCGCTAAATTGGTTGCCGAAACTTATATTGCATTCTTTTTTCATTGCCGCCTGTATAGTTGCATAGTTGTCATTTGACTGTACCGAGTAATTGTGATTTCTTGATGTTGCTCCATTAATATTTTCGTATGAACTCACATTTTTTCTTTTTCTTTGCCAATTACTGTTATTGATTCCGCTTGTATTCCAAACGCGGTTATAATTATTATAATGTTGGTCAATTGCACCTACAGCTAAATTCTCTCCAATGAGTTTCAATTTACTGCTACCACTTGATGAAGAGACTCCATCAATATTTATTGTACCTGTACCAAAATCGTTTTTTACTGATAAATTAAATTTTACATAAAAAGTTATTGTTGTTTCGGCTGTTTTATATTCTTGTCCAAGTTCATTGCCTTCCCATAATTCTAATTTCCACGTGTTTGTGCCTGCCGGAAGATATAACCATTGTGGTATTCCACCTGCTCTTGAAATATATGTTTGACTGTGAGTTATCAATTTCACATAGTAATAACTCATTGATAATTCATTATTATAACTAATATTCACTGCAACTTGTGTCTCGGAAAAATTATCATTCAGTGTTTCTCCAT
The DNA here is from genome assembly GCA_964387045.1 of uncultured Melioribacter sp. Lineage (GTDB taxonomy): Bacteria > Bacteroidota > Ignavibacteria > Ignavibacteriales > Melioribacteraceae > SURF-28. The sequence goes on from CAYLVF010000024.1 coordinate 1,992, forward strand.
TGGAAGGATGAATGAACCATATATCTTGAGCTATCGATTGAAACGATAAAATGATGATTGTAAGAATTGTCAATATAGATTTCATTTTCTACTCCATTAAATTTTTGAGATTTCTGAAAGACTTAAAACGTCACTCAACTGACTTGAGAAAGTAGACTATAGCTGTAACAACAAAAGCATAAAAAATGATTTTTCAGAAGTCTCTGGTTGTTAAATTTTTGCTTAAATTTGGAATGCAAATAAAAAGGGTATTATTATACTCCTTGCAGGTGAGTAGCCTAAATTTATTTGCATTCAAAGGGGAAGGAACCGCGAATTCCTTTCCCTTATTGATTAACGATTTTTGTTTACTCTCTTATTACTCCTCTTTTAGTTTTGCATGAATAAGGACAGTTTCCAGCGTATTAAAATCGGTGCCTGGAAAGAAAGCATCTTTTTCCAAAACAAATGGAAGCGTGTGGTCTAAACTTGTTTTATAAACAGTTTCAAAAGTAGTCCCGTTGTAGTGACCTATACCGTCAACTGCTACGGCAAAGAAATCATTGATACTTCTTCCTCTTATTCCACCCCACAAGGATGTTCCAGTTAGGTCGATATATTTCTCCAAATTTTGAGATGTGTAGTTATACTTATAAAGAACTTGATCTAAAAGTATTACAAGTTCATCTCCCAAAATCACAGGTGCAGGGTCGGTGCTGTATTCTGAATATACTTCCATTAAATCTTTACCATTATAGACGAAAAGCTTTTCAAGAAAACCATTATCGCTATTAAGAGCCGATATAAACAAATTGTTTGTTTTAGGGTCTTTCGTAATTGTTCCGAAACCAACCCTTAAATTTGGTATATCCAGAAATTCCCAAACACCGTTTACATATTTTATGATTACACCTACGTAATCATGAGTTGTATAATTTTGTGCAAAACCTACTCCATACAGGTTGTCTTCAGAAGTGCCCCACAAATCTGATATTATTACTTCATCGTATCCTTCAACATAAAATTGTTGTTGCTGATACCAATTCTTACCGTTGTAGTGCCATATATCACTTTCACGTGTAGCCAGCCAAACATTTGTAGAATCTAGACCCCAGACATAAGTAGTATTTGGTCCGGGTGCTTCAATCGGGTAATGTCTTAATTTAGTTCCATCAAAATGTACGACTGAATAATAAATCGAAGAAGTCACTCCGGCTGCTCCCCAAACATTAGTAGGACTTGAAGCCCACACATCATTTAGTTGAAGCAATTCGCCACCAAAATCAATTCGGTATTCTCTCCATTCATAATCCCTCCTTCCCGGCGGTGGTTCGTTACCTGGTCCTACTGGATTATCGTTACAAGATATGCTCATGATTATCAGCGTTGCAACAGCGGTTAGTAAATATTGAAGTGATAAGTGTTTTTTTGTTTGTTGCATTTATTTACTCGTAATTGTTTTCATATTTTAAGTGTAAGCCCAGTATCCAATAGCTGGAGAGAAACGCCCAAGGTAGCCAGCCTTAACGGTAGTTCATTTAATGGAGATGGTGTTACAGCACCATCTCCTATTTTCTTAAGCTTTTACTCCATATTGTTATCAAGCACACCCTTAATAATTAATCTTAGTTTGTTATCAAAATCTTCTGTTACAGCAAAAAAAGAATTATCGGTAATTGTGTAATCAAATACTAAAAAAGTGTTTTCATTTTGATAAAGATATTTTACTTCACTGCCATTATAATGAACAAACCCATCAACAGTAGCAAGAATCAAGTCATTAATTGATCTACCGTTGAACCAGTTTGAATAATTCTCCAAATAAATAATCTTTTCCACCAAGAAGTTTTTACCGTCAAAAGAATGTATTTTCCTGTTGAATCCGAAATATAATTTCCCACCTACCGTTTCAATAAACGGGTTTGATCGTTCCCAAGTATAAAATTGACCGTAATAAATCTCTCTTATATTATTACCACTCAATTCAAAAATTCGGGATGAATCCGGAGGTTGAAAATCAACATTGTTGATTATGAAATATTGCTTCTGCCTGTTGTTAAGATCTCCTCTAACCTGCCATATTTGTCCTTCTATCTTTGGTATATTTACTCTTTCCCATTTTTTCCCATCGTAATGAAATATCAGCCCATATGATTTTTTATTTTCTCTAAAATACCCACAAGCATAGATATCTGTTGGTGAGTAGCCCCATATATCGGTGAAATGATTTGGGTTGTTTCCGTCTGGTCCGTAACGAAACTGCTCATACCAGGTTGATCCGTTGTAATGATGTATCCAACCTTCATTTGAAGCAATATAAATATCGTTTTCTGAAAATCCATAAATTGAATTTTGTGAACCCGATAAAGGATGAAGCGCGGTCCAGGTTTCTCCATCATAGTGCCATAGATCTCGCGAACCGTCACCTACAGCCCACATATTATTTTCTGACGTACCCCAAATTGACTTGAATACTTCACCAATTACATCAATTGTATCGACTGTAATAATATAATCCCTCCTTCCCGGCGGTGGTTCGTTACCTGGTCCTACTGGATTATCGTTACAGGATATACTGATTATTATTATTGTTACAACAGCGGTTAGTGAAAATAGAAGTGATAAATTATTTTTAAGTCTTTGCATATAACATCTCTTTAAGTTTTGTTTGTTATTATTATACTTCTGTAAGTGGAATTCTTCTGGTTATTTCCGGATGGATTTAACTTCATTAAGTTTTTCTTGTTCAGTTTAAAAAACTATTCAAATCTTCAGTGTAAGATAGTTTTTTTTTTTTTATTAAAGCAAGTAAAAATTAGAGGCGTTTTTTTAACGAATTAACGTATTTATTAGAGCAATATTCAATTGTTCATCTAGAAGATAAAGAAAAACTAAAGTGTGTGTATTGGAAATAAATTAATGTTTTACAAACACCGCAGACATGAAGTCTGCGGCTACTTGTGTAGAAATACTATTTGATGAGTTGTAAAATCGAAATAGCACCGCGTAAGTCACCGGGTTTATAACCTGTAGCCTTGTCCTTTGGATATTTTTCTTTCAGTAAATTTTTCACTTCACTGCTAATCATATTTTCGCCGCCGTGACAAGTTAAGCAAGGACCTTGTATAAATATTGGCTGCATATATCTTGCATAAGTTTCATCACCAATTTTCATAATTTCGAGGTAGTTTGTCTCATTGTCTAATTTGCCTTCATTCATCTCATCATGCCAGCGGGAAAGAACTTTTGTTTCAAATGTATCTGCAGTGTCTTTCGGGTTGCGGGGTTTGAAGGTTACTCGCTTTAATTCGACATTATTTTTTTTACCGATAATATTTGTTAATTCTTGCGCTGTATCAGAACAAACTGTAATTGCCTGTAGTGGTCCGCCTTCAATTAGATTTTCCATTAATACAGATTTCAAATCTTCCATAAACGTCACGGAAATTTCACTGAAATGATTTTTCATTTCCTCATCGGAACCGGTTTGGGCAGTGAATACAATGAAGAGAGTTAATACTGTTATGATTAAATATATTTTTTTCATTTTAATCATGTAGAGGCTGACCAAAAAGTAATGTTTTATTTATGTTAGCCGCAAATTACGCTAATATTCGCGAATAATTTTATTGAAAATTACTTTTTGGACAGCCTCCTACACCAAAATTTACTTAATTGTTTGTAAAGAAAAATCGGGTGCTTTAATATATTCTTCTCTGTTATAATTTCCCGCAAGTGCTTTTTCAATATCTTGTTTGTAGACTTCTTTTGAAACCAAACCTATATGACGTGAGATAACAAACCCTCGTCTATCTATAACAAATGAAGTCGGAATGGACTGAATACCTCCGTATTGTTGGGTTACATTCATATCACCTTTAACAACGGGATAATTGATTCCGAATTCTTTCATAAAAGGAATAACATCTTTCTCGGTAGCTCCGCCACGAGAAATTGCATCCAGTGATATACCTACAACAACAAGTTGATCATATTCTTTCTGAAGTTCAACTAAATCCGGCACACCTTTGCGACAAGGTGGACACCATGTAGCCCAGAAATCTATTAAAACAACTTTACCTTGAAATTCGGATAAAGTTAATTCTTCGCCGTACATTTCAGCGGATGCTTCGTTGTTATTGCATCCAAGAGAAAATAGTGTAACAAATAATAAAAACGATATTACTTTTATTGATTTTTTCATTTACTCCTCATTTAGTTTTTCGATGTCTTTTTTGTAAATATCTTTATTAACATAGCCAATATATGAACTGTAAATTCTTCCTTCTTTATCAAGCACAAATGAAGTCGGAATTGATTGAATATTACCGTATTGCATCGCGGTGTTGTATTCACCATATACAATCGGATAATTTATTTTAAATTGCTCAACAAATGGTTTAACATCATCTTTTGTGTCTGTATCAAGCGAGATGCCGATTATTTCAAATTTATCGGCAGGGTATTCGTTTTTCAGCTCGATCAAGTCCGGTATAGCTTTACGGCAGGGTGCACACCACGTTGCCCAAAAATCAAGTATAACAATTTTTTCTTTATAATCTGACAAACTTATTATTTCTCCGGTAACCGAAGCTAACTGAAATTCGGGGGCGGTTTCTCTGCTTGAAGGATCGATTTTTGCTTTATAGTTGGGGGGATATGGACCCGGTTTAGTTTCTTCAAAACTATTATTTACAAAAAAGAAGATTAAAAATACCAAAACAAACAAAGCAGTATAGAGATGACTTCTTTGTTTTTTCGTTAAACCTAAAACTCGTTTTTCTTCATGTTGTTTACTCATGTTATCTCAATTTTTAGAACAAAAATAGTAAATGATAAATTGGATTCACAATTCAATTTGTTTTTAGTTCGTTTAGATCTTTTACAAACTCATTGATTTTCTCGTCATCGAAACCTTTTTCTTTTGCTGCTTCTTCAAGAGAACCCCAAATCGGTTCACCGCATCGCAAGCATCTAATTCCTTTATCACTTAAATAACTAACCGCTTTAGGAAGAATTCTAACAAGGTCTTCAATTTCTATATCTTTTGTTATTTCATTCATTTTCTTTTTTGGATTTTTTCTTTGTAGGGAAAGACCATATTGCTCCAATCAATGCACCATATACTGTTGTTGTATATGGATTGCTGGTAATTGGACAGCTGCCCGTGTTACATCCAATAAAATAATAATAAGCATAGCCGAGTAAAGCGCCGATAAAAACTGGTAGAGTAAATTTTGCTATTTTCTTATAATTTATATTCATAATAAGTTCTTTCAATTATATAGTAATTAGTTTTGATATGATGTCCAAAATACGACAAAGATTCAGAAAATCAGTTCAAAATTTAGCCATGATTTGCTCTTGAAACCACTATTTAATAGTTTTAACTGCTTAAAAAAAACTATTAGATGGAGAATTAAATGCCCGAATATCAAAAACATTTGTATATGATAGTTTTCCCGATAAACGCATTGGTTGCTTCACAGCTTGAACCTGATCAATTTGGAAAACATTATACAACCGGCAGTGCTAAACATTACAGTGGCAAAGTAATCTTTACCGAAGTTGATATCAATTACCGACATCCCTACTTTGAAATTGATAAATATTTGGATTTAACAGTCCCGCATGAAGATGGTTCCCCTAAGAAAACAAAATTTATTAAATCTTACGGCGTGTTGGAACATGTTGAACTTTCGGCTATCAAAAAATTATTTTTGGTTACTAACAACGGAAGCGTACTTTCTATTGAATCGGCAGAATATACCGCTGTTAATCTCCCCGGATTAATAAGAATTTATCAAGAAGTTTGTCCTCTCGAAAATCTAATTGCATCAAACAAAGATCAACGCGAGTTCGGTCGATTTATTACAACCGAAACAGTTTCGAAAGGTGCGCCTACAATGTGCTTTACCCAGATTGATTTTAATATTGAACAATTCTTTGAAAACAATAAAAACAAAGATATCCTTCAGATTGATTTACCGGGTGTTAATCCTTACAGATTTTTTGATTGTATTATGGATTTGAAAAATAATCCCGATAAATTTACAAAGACTATAAGTCTTGGAAGTTTGTTAAGAGAAATATCTTATAAATTCTTACGGCACGGTTTCTGGTTTGTAAAAGGCGAAGATATTAAATTCTTCCCGATGCCCTCTGAGGCAGATCTTGAAAACAAATATTTTTATTGGTGGAAATTTGTAAGGTAGTTTTGATATTTCTTAATTTGGGACAACTCATGGGTTGTCCCTACACTAAAAACTCTTCACCGTTTCTTATATTCACCGTCACCCCACTTTAAAACTTCAACCTTAACTTCTGCTAATCCATCTTC
>CAYLVF010000024.1:8320-14384 GCA_964387045.1 uncultured Melioribacter sp.
TCGGGATGCTGCGGCATGTGATCGTTTATTCTTAAGATTTGTGATTTACTGTTTGTAAGATTTGTTACCTTAACAATTGTACCGGAAGGATATGTTGGGTGGGCTGCTGTGATTCCATACATATCGTAAACTTCACCGTTTGCAGTTAAATTGCCGTGGAAATCATCACTATAATAAGAAGCAATACCGGTTTTTACTTCTAGAATTGTGACATTATGGAATTCATCATACTCTTTCTTGTCTTCAATTTTAATGTTGCGTACCGATTTAGTATTAGACGGCTTTTTTAAAGGTGCATCTTTACTAGTAAATTTTGGTGCAGAACCACATGACCAAAGTGTAGTTAACATTATTACAAACAGAATATTTTGAGCTAATCGATTAAACATTTTGTAAAAAATTATTACTGCAAATAAAATAAGTTTTATTTTGAGTTAATAAAAGAGCATTGTGTTCTCCTTGATTTGTTGCTAATTACGACTAACGTCTCTAACTTTACTTTTTTTAATTACCGCGAAAATAATTATAGCATTATTTGTGAATCAAAAAAGAAAGAAAATGAACCTATCTAAACTAAAAGCCCCGAATACTTTTTTAATAATATTTTCTCTAGTAATTGTTGCAGCAATTTCAACATGGTTTGTACCAGCCGGTGAATTTGAAACTACTATAAAAAACGGTAGAGAAATAGTCGTAAGCGGTTCATACCATAAAGTTGAATCCAATCCGCAAGGAATTTTTGATGTGTTGACCGCACCGATTAAGGGATTTATTGATGCGGCTTTGATTATCGGGTTTGTACTAATAGTGGGAGGTGCATTCGGAATATTTGCGAAGACCGAGGCTGTTGATGCGGGAATAAAAGCGATTGCAAAAGCGCATTCAAACTCTGCTCTTGTTAGAAAATTATTGATTCCTATCTTTATGATTCTCTTCTCACTCGGCGGTTCTGTTTTTGGTATGGGAGAGGAAGTTATTCCGTTCATTTTAATTTTTGTCCCGATGGCGTTAATGCTCGGATATGATTCAATTACAGGAGTTGCAATTCCATTCGTTGGTGCCGGTGCAGGTTTTGCCGGTGCATTCATTAATCCTTTTACTTTGGGAATTGCACAAGGCATAGCCGAACTTCCCCCGCTTTCTGGTATAGAATATAGAATATTTGTCTGGGTAGTCTTAACTGCCGTTGCAATTTATTTTGTTATGAGATACGCTGATAAAATTAAAGCAAAACCCGAGTTAAGTTTTACATTCAAAATGGATCAGAAGAAAAGAGAAAACCTTCATATTACGGAATTAGAAAAATTTACCGGCATAGATGCGAAACATAAATGGGTATTGCTGATTTTCTTAGCGGGGTTAATCGTACTGGTTTTCGGTGTGATTGTTTATGGGTGGTATATAGCCGAAATAAGCGCAGTATTTTTTGCTACCGGGATTGTCGTGGGAATTGCAGGGCGATTGACAATTAATGAAATTACAGAATCATTTATGCAGGGCGCAAAAGACTTAATGGCTACTGCAATGATTATTGCGTTAGCCCGCGGAATATTAATTATTGCAACCGAAGGCAAGATTATCGGGACTATATTGTATGCCTTATCCGATCCGATTGAGGCACTTCATCCTGTAATTTCAAGTCAAGCAATGTTTATAATACAATCATTAATTAATTTATTTGTTCCTTCAGGAAGCGGACAGGCAGCTTTGACAATGCCGATTATGGCACCGCTTGGAGACCTTGTTGGTGTATCACGTCAAACTGCGGTACTCGCATTTCAATTTGGAGATGGATTTACAAACTTAATTATCCCAACATCTGCTATAACAATGGGAGTTCTTACACTAGCTGAAATCCCATGGGATACTTGGGCAAGATGGATGATCAAACTCCAAATTATTTTTATTATAGCCGGATTAATTCTTTTAATTCCACCGTACTTTTTCTGGTGAAAAAATGAGGCTGTACCTTCAATCACTATTAAAAGGATTTGGTTGTATAATAAATTTCTTAATTTTATATTTAATACATAGGAAAGTGAACGTCCACTATTTGGGAACCGAAATTAATGAAACCACGCCTTTTAGTAGTTGAAGACGATTATGAGAATCAAAAGTTTTTAGAAATTTTTCTGAAAAGAATATTTGTGATTCGGCTGATACTTTCTATGCATTAATTAATAAAAAAGATTACGATATTATTCTTATGGATATATCCTTAAGAGGGAAAAAAGACGGTCTTCAGCTTACAAAGGAACTTAGAGAAAAAGATAAATACAAAAACATCCCTATTGTTGCTCTATCGGCACATGCATTTCAAAAAGATAAAGAAAATGCTTACCAAGCCGGTGTTGATGCTTTTCTTACAAAACCTGTACAAAATGAAGTCCTTCTGGAAACATTAGTAAAATTCAGCCCATCTCCTAAAAAATAGTTGTAACATTTACCGTCATTCAATCGTCTAAAGCTGTAAAAAAATGAGGAATAATTATGCGTGGTAGAATCCAAATTCTAAGTGTTGCTTTAACTGTTTTTCTTTGTTTATCAATTAATGCACAGAGTAAAAATAATGTTTATGCTGCTTGGGACGATTGGGATGATTGGCGATTTGAATTTAGTTATAATAGACCGTTTATCGAACTGAATTATGGATTTGGTAAACCTGCTCATGATAAATTTAACGGTAACTTTTCAGAAATCGGTGCAATCGAATTAAAATTGGGATACCTTAAAGAAAATACCTCAATCTATAGTAGTCTTGATAAACGAAAAGAATCATATGTTTTTGCTTCAAAAATTGCAACTGATTTAAGTACTGCCGATCTAAACAACACAGAATTTGAAAGTACACTTTGGCGATTCGGTATGGCTACAAGAAATACACTCGGTTATTCGGGGGGGTCGGTAGCAGTTCTTCCTTATAATCAAAGCGGGTTTGTCTGGTCACAATTAACAGCGCCTGAATCTAGATATCCTGTAATTCCGCATGATCAAATTTTTGAACTACTATTACCGAACGAAGCAAATGATTATAAAATTATTGAAAGATACCGCGATTCATTTAGGTTCGGGACTGTTGCGGAAGGCGGTATTAGGGTTGAATTCTTAAACACGGTTTCTATAAATGCTGGTTATGAAGCATCGGTTGTCTTTCCGCGTCATCTATTTTGGAAACATGCCGGGAGTTACATAATAGAAAAAGCCGGTCAGGGCGCATTAACTTATTTTATTGATGAAATTACAGATTCTTCACCCATTGCCGGGCCTCTTGTTAATTTTATTTTACAGAACGGGTATGCTTATGCATTTCATATTCTTAAAAAGAAAGATATGAACTGGCCTTTTCAAACAGAAGCTCCGTTAACATACGAGACTTTTAAATTTGGTGTTACTTTTACGTTTTGACCCGATTTAACACTGGAGTTATAGCCAAATTTTTAATAACTGTTAAAACGACATTATATCATTAGCACATTCGCGGCAAAAGAAAAGCGTAAACAACTAATGCGCCAATAAATACAATTTTGCCAAACTAATTATCTTTTAATTTTCTACCTGCTAATTGCTATATGTGTAATAAACTAAATAACTTAGATGAATACACATATAAATTTTGGGGTAACTCCTAGATTTAACAACCTTGATGCTATAAGAAAGTTTATGAATTTTTTATTCTTCAAGGTTGTTTACTTTTTTTGCTTCAGTATAAAAAGATATGACTGCAATAAGGTTTTAAGTCAATATATAACCCGTCACTATTTATCTCTTCAACCGATCTGTTGTATTCAGCATCATTAAGTATATCACGAATAATGAATTCACCCGCATAATTCTTTGTGTCGAATTTAACTCTGCATTGAGCGGGATGATTTGAATAGTTTACAGCAACTAAAATTGTTTGGTCATCTTTATTCCATAACCATGCGAGTATTTTTTTGTAAGTTAAGTTTCCTTCCCAAGCGGTCAAAGTCTGAAGTAGCTGCCAATTTCCTTTTTGTATAGCCTCTGTCTGGGATATGTTTATTACTTTTGTATAGAAGGATTTAAGTGCTTCATTTACAGTTTCTTCGGGTTCACGTCCTAATTGAACAGGTAATTTGGTTAATCTTCCTTCAAACTGACCGTCATAAATTAATTTCATTCCAGGCAAAGTAAATAACATTACAATAGCAGCTTTGATTTTATCTTGACTAAAAACTTTTGAACTTCTTTGCTCATCATGATTTTCAATAAATCGTATAAGTTTCTTTTGAAAATTTATGTCTGATAGCAAATGATTTCTTATTTCCGTTACATCTTCAGTTTTTAATCTATCGAGTAATTTTTTATCGTATGTATAATCAAATCCCATTTGCTGCATTTCGAATTCTTTGTTCCAATAGACTTCGGCGATAAAAATAAACTCTTTATTATCGGCTTTAATTTTAGGAATAGCATCACTCCAAAATTCTGTTGTGGGAAATGATGTTTCATTCCCGGCAAAATATTTTCCCCATGTATCGGTAAAAACCGAATTGTTAATAAGCATAGCCATATCGCATCTTACACCGTCGCATAGTTGAGAAACTTTTCTGAGTTGAGAAAACATAAATTCTCTTGCCTCGGGTGAAAAGTAATTTACTTGAACAGTATCCTGCCAAGCATTAAAAAACGGATCTTTACCGTGAGAAAAGATTTTGTTGTTCGATTTGAAAAATGTTTTGGGTTCGGTTTTATAATTATCTTCCGAACCTTGTAAAAAGATTTCGGAATTTGTTATTAACAATTTGCTTTCGGCATTGAAGTGATTCGGGATAAAATCAAGAATTAACTTCAAACCAATTGAATACAATTTCTCTCTTAATTTGAGAAGACTATCTTCACCGCCTAAAATTGGACTAACGATATAATCTTCGATTGAATAAGGTGACCCGATAACATCTTCTTTCTGCCAACCGGGTAAAGCAGCTGTGTAATCTTTTATAAGTCCTTCTTCAAAACAATATTTTTCAACTGAAGAGTGATTAGTTTGCCAAATACCCATAAGCCATATAAAATCAAATCCAAGTGAACGTAGCTCCTGCCAATAATCAATCGGTATTTCATGAAGCTTTTTGTTTGCACCGAACCTTTTAATCCAAACGCGGGTGTTTATTTCATATAGAAGTGGGTTGTTATTCATTTCCATTTTGCTTGTCGTTTAGCAAAATTTTCTTTTCTAATTGAAGTTCTTTGATTTCTTTCATCAGTTCAATTACTTCTACTTCATTGGTAGTTTCGGGGATTTGTTTGTTAATGATTTTGATTTGATCGTCAATCTTAAGTAGTTTGTATTTTCTTAGAATATCATCGACATACTTCGCTAAATTTATCTCCGCATCTCCATGCTTAAAAAACTCGTCCCACCGTTTACTAATTGTTTCTTCAGAAATAGCAAAACCAAGAGTGAATCTTTTAAGATTTTCATCTTCTATTTTTTCAATTATTGATGCGGGTGAAATGATTCCGTGATCGTAACAATCAAAAATGATTTCGGCTAATCTTTTATAAATCGGGTTAGCAAATTCATCCGGCTGAATAAAGTTGATAATTTTTTCCATAATGTTTCGATTACCGGTAAAAAGTAATTTAATTAACTCGCGTTCCTGTGAATTTTCTTTTGTTGATGATGTTTGACCGTTCCCGTTTTTTCGTCCGCGTACATTTTCACTTTTCTTTTGCTGAGCTTGCATTTGGTTGAGGTATTTTATCAACTCAGATTCGATTAACTTTTCTCGAAGTCCGAATTTTTTAGCAATCGTTTTTATTAACAAATTTCGTTTTAATTCATCAACAACAAGGGCTGCAGATTTTACCATCTCACGAATTGCTTCAGCATGTTTAGCCGGATCATCGAACATTCCGGCTTCCTTAAATTGTGTAGTTTGATACTCAAGAAAATTTTCAGCTTTTGAAATTTGTTCTTCGAATTCGTCTCTGCCGTGTTTTGTAATAAACGAGTCGGGGTCTTCACCTTTCGGCAGTGTAGCAATTTTAACTTCAAAATCCTGTTTAAGCAGAAGTTCAATACTTCTTAATGAAGCTT
>CAYLVF010000025.1:0-2921 GCA_964387045.1 uncultured Melioribacter sp.
ACAATTGTACCGGCTGCATCCAAACTACTCATTTCAATTTTTAAATTTGCTTCAGATACTTCAGCGGGAATATAACTTCTATCTCCACCTTTACTTTCCATTACGGTTTTTGTTTCATAAGTTTTTCCATTAATGGAAATTGTAAGCAGCGCGCCTATTTGAAATGAGCCGCCTGCCATCATTGAACTCATTGATTCTTCTGGGAATTCAAATCCGGTGAATGTAATTGTTGCATCGTGAAATTCTACACTGCTTCCTTTTCTTAATGTATACATTTCTCCGTGTGAATGCTGATTTGCACCACCTTCGCTATAACCAAGCGGTGATACATAAAAATCTTTCGTAATCATATTTAATATATCGGGTTCGCGCATTAAGCTGTTGTTAAACTCGGCAACATACATAACAGGTGCAATTCTATTTTTTACATTGCCGTCTTTACCGATATCAATATTAAAAGCGAATTTCTTCCCGTTGTCTATCGGAGTATACCCGTTAAAAGTCAATTCGTAACCAAGAACTTCACGTGTCTCACCTTTAACAAGTTCAACTTGTTTTTCTTCGGTAAAATGACCTGTAGCTATTACACCTAACATAAAGAGTGCAATACCTGTGTGAGATACATAAGCTCCTAGATGAGTTTTCTTACCATTAAATATTTTCACGGCAATTTCGAGATTTACAGCCAGTGCGAATGCTGCTGCAAATGTGAAGATTATTAACATTAAATCGTAAACACCGCCGAATGAAACAATCAACAAAGTTAAAACCGAAGCACCAATTAATGCTGTCTTTGAATTACTAAAAAGATCCTTCTTTTCTGTAAATTTCCATTTAAGAAGAAGACTAAGACCGTTTAATATTCCTATAATAATTGCAATTGGAAAATGAAGTTCATTATAAAATCTAATCTCTACAGACTGACCGAATATAGGTGCGCTTGTTCCAACCAAAACAATAGTTGCAGATGCCAGCAAAGTTACTGCGCCTGTAAATAACGCTAACTCTCTAGATAAACCATTGCTTTCATCATTAAATCTTTCGTTTAAGTATTTCCAACGATAAGCAATACCGCCGGCACCAATTATTATAAACGTTCCGATAAACATGACCAAGAAAAAGTAAACCAGCATTCCAGGGCTTACAAAAGAGTGAACCGATGCATCGCCAAGTATTCCGCTTCTTGTTAAAAAAGTACTATACAAAACAAGAACAAATGTTAGTACGGCTAAAATTAAATTTGTCTTAACAAATCTTCCGTTACCTCCATCGGATTGTGATTTCTTTTGAATAAGCATTGTATGAATAAGAGCAACACCCACAATCCAAGGAACGAGAGAAGAATTTTCAACCGGGTCCCAGCCCCAATAACCTCCCCAACCGAGAACTCCGTAAGCCCAATATCCACCGAGCATAATTGCTAAACCTAGTACCATCATTCCGCTTAAAACCCAGGGAAGAGATTGTTTTATCCATTCAGAATATTCATTCTTTATGATTGCCGCTAATGCAAAAGCAAACGGAACTGCTGCCATTGCAAATCCTACAAACATTATCGGCGGATGAATCTGCATCCAAAAATTTTGCAGTAAAGGATTGAGTCCTTTTCCTTCAACAATAAAATCATTTACCGAAATTCCGTTGCTTGCTAACAAAGCATACAGATCTTTATTTATTTGAACAAAGGTGGATCCGTTGTTTGGATCGGTAAAAATAAAATTTTGTACAAAAGGTAAACTAAGAAAGCTGGCGTTAATATTTTTTGCATTCAGAAAAGTAGGATCAGTCCAAATATATTGGAACGGTGACTTAAGCATTGGATTTAAGAGAATTAAAAGAAAAGCAACGGTAAGTGTAAAAAAGAACATTGTTCTTTCTTCAAGGTCACCCCGTTTTGATGTGTAATCAAGCAATATTAAACCAACAACACCGCTGAAGAAAAGCCAGAGCATCAAACTCCCTTCCTGCCCGCCCCAAAAAGTTGACATCAACAGTCCGGTTGACATTCCGCTTCCGCTGTAATTATAAACGTAATTGTATTGATACTGGTGAGTTAAAATTGCGTATAAAAGCAAAGCACTTGATGCGATTATCATTATAGCAGTTGTATGATAACCAATTCTTGCAAGAGGTTTTGTGTTGTTATATCCTCTCATAGTGAGAAAATACATAACGAGAGTAAAAAGACTTGCAAGCAGTCCTATTGTTAAAAGTATATTACCAACCATTATAAAACGACTCCTTTCGGGTTAAGAACTTGCATTATTGTCGAACTGTTCTTCGTATTTAGAAGGACATTTGGTGAGAATATCAGTGGCATAGAAATATCCATCATGATATTTACCAGTAACAACTACGCTTGTTGATGATTCAAAGTTATTTGGCATAACACCGTTATACACAACTCTCATTTCGTTTCCCTTATAATCTTTCATATAAAAGGAAAAGATTTTCTTTTCATTATCGAGTTGATAACTTTTAGCTTTGACCCATTCACCGGTAGCTCTTACAGTTTTTTCCGTATTAATAATAAGGCTGAAATCTTCTTGATAACTAACATTTGTCTGTGTAAATAGATATGACATTAATGCAAGAAATACCACGATGATTCCGCCGCCGAATATATATTTGTTTTTCATTTTTCCTGCTCCTTTTCAACTTCTAATTCTTTTTCGATGCTCTTTAATCTTTTATCCGTATTCCACAAGAATACAAAAATACCTAACCAAACAACAAGAACAATAAAAAGAACTATGTAAATAGATTGTTTGTCTAAAAATTCGTACAAGCTTTCCAAATTGACCTCAAATAAATTTTTTCGAAAGTTTATCTTTAATAATAATTGACTTATAACTTAGGTTCCACATCCAAAAATATAAAATTGTGAAAGCAAACAAAGATAAATAGAAAACCAACATCAT
>CAYLVF010000025.1:3021-14134 GCA_964387045.1 uncultured Melioribacter sp.
TCCAAAAATATAAAATTGTGAAAGCAAACAAAGATAAATAGAAAACCAACATCATGTTTGCATCCATTTTAAAATCTACAACCGGGCCCGCCGTATCATCGTTTGCCGAACCGGGATGAAGTCCCGTCATTATTCTCGGCATTATAAAAATAAAAAACGGAACGGTTAAGAATGCTATGATAGAATAAACAGCAGAAAGACGGGCTCTCTTATCTTCATTTTCAACAGCAGATCGAAGAGCGAAAAGCGAGCCATATATAAGAAGTAAAATAAAGATTGATGTTTCTCGGGGATCCCAATGCCAAAACGCACCCCACGTAAATTTAGCCCAAATTGAACCGGTTACGGTTGCCAGAATAGAAAAAATAAAACCTAATTGAAGAGCCGCATTTGATTTGGCATCGTTATCTAAATTTCCTTTTAGAAGATATTTTATTCCGTAAATCATAGCCATTAAAAACGCAATCACTGCCAGCCATGCGGTAGGAACATGAAAGAAAATAATTTTTGCTTTTTCTTCTAAACCCGGTATTAACGGAAATTCATTCCAAGCAGATGGTGATTTAACAATTTCAAAAGAGATTCCGGCTATTATTACAAACGTCATCAAAACAAAAAGGAGAATTTTCCAAATTATACTTTTCATATTCCTCAACGATTTATAAGTGCTAAAAGAGTTACAAAAATTAGACCAGAACCGGTAATAATTCAAGTTAATTCATGATACGAAAATTGCATTGTTTTTATAACTTAAAATGAGATATTTTGTTCCGGTTAACAGATTAAAATATATGAAAAAGCTGATAAATTGACAAAAGGTATTAGAAAAACAAACCTTATTTGCCAAAGGTAAAAAAAGTGTTGTGTGGAATGTTTATCGTAATGATTTTCTAAATGAGCACACCCGGTTTGCTGCGTTTATATTTCTCAGAATTCTGAAATACCTTCTCAATTAAGGGACTGAGGATATTTGTTAATTATTGTATAGTAATTGAGGACTTACTAATTTTCATTCAGTAGAATCAATCGTGAAATTTTGGAATTAGAGAAAATTTTCTTCATATTTGTACGTTTTTAAGAATTAAAGGAGTCTTTGTGAGAATTACACCTGAACCAACGATGAGACGCCTTCCGCATTATCTTCACTTCTTGCGGAGACAATTAGATAACGGAGTTGAAAAAATTTCGAGTACAATTATAGCCGATGCTCTTTCGTTAGATTCTACTCAGGTAAGAAAAGATTTGGAATACACCGGAGTAAAAGGTAAACCCAAAACCGGTTTTTTTGTTAAGGAATTAATAAATGCAATACTTGAATTCTTAACATGGACTACACGAAGAGATGCCTTTGTCGTAGGAACCGGTAATCTTGGTTCTGCAATGTTGGGATATAAAAGATTTCGAGATTATGGATTGCATTTTGTTGCTGCTTTTGACTCCGATGAAAGTAAAATTGGAACTAAAATTTATGACACTCCCATATTCTCGATAGATAAAATTCCATCGATGGCTCAGCAAATGCGAATCACTGTTGGTGTATTAACCGTTCCGGCACAGGCTGCTCAAGAAGTAGCTGATCTGCTTATTAAAGGAGGAATAAAAGCTATCTGGAATTTCGCTCCAACTTATATCAAAGCACCGAAAAATGTTGTCGTTGAAAATCATCAGTTTACCGAAAGCTTGGCTGCATTGACACGCAAATTGGTGGAGGTTGATTTTCGCCCGGAGACAAAACTGTAGAATTTGGTTTTTGAAGTTTTGGTTCTTTTGAAGTGAGTAACTAGCAACCTCGAAGGATAAAGTACTTCATCAGCTGCACTTACCTTCGAGGTTTTAAGCGTGTTTAATAGATGTTGAATTCGTCTTCATCCGGTCTGAGTTCGTCGTACATTCTTTTTAATGAATTGAATGCTGTTTCATTTCCTCTTGAAGCGGCTTGTCTATATAATCTTGCAGCCATTGATTTACGTACTTTAACACCGATTCCATTTTCATAACAATAAGCTAAAGCAGCCTGAGCCAGCACCGATCCTTGGTTTGCATTAATTTTTAATATGTTTATCTCATCGTTATAATCATCTTTTACCACGGAGATGTTTGCAAATGCAATTCTAACTTCGGCTTCTTTACTTCCTAAATCAGCAGCCTTCTGCCAATATTCAATTGCTTTTTGCTGGTCTTCCTTTACAAGTGTGCCGTTGTAATAACTTAGTCCAATTTCAATTATCGAGTTAATATGATTCTGCTTGGCTGCTTTTTCTAAAAGTTCATAAGCCTGCATATCCGATAAACTGTTATCGAATCCTAAAGCTATCATTCCCGCCCAGGTATACATTGCATCTGCGCTATTATTATCAACTTCTGTTTTTAAAAGCTGGAAAAAGTTTCTGTCTTTAACAATTTGCAAAAGTCTCAGAGCAGCTTTTTGCGAACCAAGTCGATATGCGCGCAAATATTTATAAGCTGCATCAACAATATTTCTTTTTGTTACTATTCCTTTTTCGGATGCGGTTGCGGTAAAGAATAATGCTTCGGGACTACCATTTTCTGCAGCAAAGTTTATTATACCTAGCGACGAAGTATCTTCTATTGTTTCGGATTCTCTTAAATCACTTACACCGAGTTTTCTTTTTAATTCAGCTTTGTTTTCTGTTAATAAATTTTCGACAATTTCTTTTTCCTGTTCGGAATCCAAAGTATCTTCACTAAAGTCAAAGTAATCTAAACTCCAATCCTGCTGTATTAAAGATGAGATTTGTGATTTTTCATTTACATACTGTGAATCATCCTCTTTAAGAGAAGAATTTTCATCAGCTAAATCAAATCCTTGTTTTCTCAAATAATCTATTGATTCTTTTGCAGGTTCATAATCTTTTTCGGCTGCTTTCTTGAACCATTTGTAGGCTTCGAATAAATCTTTATTAACAACTAAATTTTCGGTAAAGAAGATGCCGTAAGCAAACTGTGCTTCCGGCATTCCGGATTCTGCAGAAAACTGAAAATTTTTGTAAGCCGAAAACGGATTCCAGTCAACACCGATTCCGTTATAGAACATAATTGCTAAATTAAATCTTGCGGCACTAATATTTTGACTAGCCGCTTTTTGAATCCAAAAAATTGCTTTAGTTGTATCCGGTTCGAAACCATTTCCAAATAATAACCGGATACCCAGTTCGTGTTGTGCAAAAGGGTCTCCGTTATTAGCTTCCTGTTGAATTAGAAACCCTGTTAACAATGGATAAGACGGATATTTGGGCTGATGTAAACTTGATCTGCCTTTAGGAAGATCTCTTTTAAATGCTTCACTTTTGGTTGTATCCTGTGCGGAAAAAAGTGAGATCGATAAAAATAATAAGATGATAATTTTCAATATGATAGCAAGCTTTATGTTAGTTAATTAGACATTCTTAAACCGTAAAAAGTTTGAAAAGTTACACTGCGGCAGGTTTAGAAAATCTCTTTTTCATGTGAAAAATATTTACACCGTTATTGGTATTATAAAAAATCTCGTCCATCAATTGATCGATGATATACAGCCCCATTCCCCCTTCGGGTAAATTTTCTATATCTTTCGGGTCAAATTCAAGTTTTGGTTTGCTGAAATTTTTGCGGGGTATTCCTGTATCGGTTAATCTGATTTCTAAATCGCTTCCGCTAATCTTTACATCAATTTCAATATTCTTCGTAAAATCTTCTTTATATGCATGTCTGATTATGTTATTTAATGCTTCGATTAAACAGATTTCTACTTCATTACAATCACTTGTATTAAAATCTTCTTCCAAACAAAACAAACGAATAGATTTACATACCGGTGTTACTTCTTTATAATCACTTAATATTTTGTATTCTCTAATTTTCACTTAATATAAAAGTGCATTTAGTAAGGTAATAAATATAAAAAAGTTCCTTGAGCTTCGGAAGAAGTAACTTATTGGTAAAACATTAATTAACAATTGTTCGGACTTATTTATTGTCGGTACCTGTTAATAGTTATTTTGTCTTTAAGAAATTTTTCATATTTTGTTTATAAATAAACCCATAAAAAATTATGTTACAAAAAGCATCGATAATATTATTACTCACTCTAGGTTTTGTTTCATGCCGCTATAACAACTTTACACCATCCGAACCAGAATCCCAGATAAACACAGGCTTTGATTTTCAGATTTTTGAACAGCCGGAAAAAGCAGATATCTATTACTTCGGCGATGTCGTACCAATTAAGTATAATTCATTTTCAAATTCGAGTACGATTGATATCCATGTGGTAAAGAAAGGAACCCTTCGATATGTAATTGGTTCGGGAGTTAAAAATACCGGATTTTATTCGTGGCAGACTAATGAGAATATAATTCCCTCGGTTCATTACCAGATCAAAATCGTTGACCCTAAAGATGATAGAATTTTTGCACTCAGCGAATCGTTTGCCGTAATCCCTCGATAGTTA
Organism: uncultured Melioribacter sp.; assembly: GCA_964387045.1. Taxonomy (GTDB): domain Bacteria; phylum Bacteroidota; class Ignavibacteria; order Ignavibacteriales; family Melioribacteraceae; genus SURF-28. The sequence continues at coordinate 7,472 of CAYLVF010000025.1, forward strand.
CAAATGATAATCGTGAAGCAGGTCGTTCACTTCTTTAACAGGTGTAAAAGTTTCTTTTGGTACTTCTACAAAAATTGTAATCCAATGAGCCATTGCACCGTTCCATAGACCAGGTAACTCAAGAGCTTTTAGTTCTCTTCCGCTTTGGGATTTGTCGGCAACAAATACAGCTGAGTTATCAACGAATTTTGTCAAATCAAATTTATTGCCTTTAAAATCTTTTAAACTGCAAGCCAAATCAACCGGATTAAAATGCGTTGAAGTTTTAAAAATTCTTACTTGCTCGGGATTACCTTTATCGATTTGACCGCTTTCAACTATTTGCTTTGATAATGTCCCATCAATATTTTCTACCCAGAATGGACCACCGCCGGGATGCCCTTCATTTACTACAACTCCACAAACTCTTATCGGTCTATTTAAGAAAGTTATAATTCTATTTTTAATTTGTTCAACTGAGAGATTATCATCCCAAGTATAGTCATAACCCAGTTCTTGATTAATGAATTCAATAATTTCACTCAAGTATTCTTTGTCATTCCCTATTTCTAATTTCTTTAAATAACTATGAATCTTTTTTTGAACTTGAATAAGAAGACCGCCGATTAATTTTTTGTGCTCAACAGTCAATGCCAAGTTTTCTTCACGCTGAACGTTATCAATATTTTTTATATATACTAAATCATGATTCAGCTCGTTTAGGTTTTTTATTAATGCACCATGCCCGCCGGGACGAAAAAGTAATTCTTCATCTTCTTTAAATAGTTTATTGTCAACATCAAGAGCTATTGTATCGGTAGATTTATTCTGAAACGAAAATGAAATGTTCAGTTTATTTTTACCGCTATATTTTTCAATCAAAAATTCTTTTTCAGCTTCAAATCTTTCTATCATTTCGGGAGAAATTGTAAAATGAAGATTGACTTCACTATCGGTATCTTTTATATAATTTATTGCTTCAACGACCTGTTCTTCAAAAGATGTTCGCTTTTCCTTTTCATAGCAATGAAATTTTATTAACGCTTTAGGAAGGTTCGAATAATTCAATCCTTTTTCTGTTAATAAATATTCCAAGATTGTTTTGAAGTTATTTTTAGTTTTCAAATAAGTAAAGTTTAGACCGGATTGTGATAACACAAAATTGAGATCATCATAAAAAGCAAAGTCTTCAAGCCGGTCAAAGAAGCGAAGAATATATTCATACTTATCGTCGGTTCTGATTTGATATATAGTAACATTTTTATCGGTATTCAAAAAACTTTCTAGTTCTTTAAACATTCGCGAAGCAGCACCGGAGGCTGGAACAAATTTACCAACTCTCTTTTCTTTGCAATATTCTTCTTGGGTCTTAATTAATTCCAGCTTTTTGTTCTCATCGATTTTCCTGATTCCGTCATCAATTATACACGCTCTGTTCAACTTTATGAATTTAGTTCCTTCGATTAATTGATCGAACTGTTTTTTGATGGTATGAATATCAATCTCATATTTCTCTAAAAGTTCTAGATCATTATCCGTTAAATTGAGAAACCGTATAATTTCATTTTTGTCCATCAATAAGCTCATATATTGGAATTTCCATTCATATTGCAGTCGTTACATTTACCGGAAGTTTCAATCTGTATAGTTGCATGATCAATTTCAAATTTGTTTTTTAAGTCCTCATTTATCATTTCAATGAATTTATCGTTATAACCCGAATCGGGTTTAAACAGATGAACAGTAAGTGCAGTTTCCGTTGTGCTCATTGCCCAAATGTGAAGATCATGAACGTTCTTAACACCTTCCAAATTAAACAGGTAATTTCGTACTTCTTCAATATTTATATTTTTCGGCACAGCGTCTAATGATAAATTTACCGACTCTTTTAGTAAACCCCAAGTTCCGACCGTTATTATAAACACAATAATTAAGCTGATAACGGGATCAATCCAATATAAATTTGTATAACCAATTATAACAGCAGCAATAACAACCCCCAAAGAAACCGCGGCATCGGCAGCCATATGAAGGAATGCCCCTTTAATATTTAGATCTTTCTTGTGACCGGCAAAAAACAAGTAAGCTGTGAATGCATTTATAACAACACCAATAGCCGCAACATAGATTATAATTTGGCTGTCTATAATTTGAGGAGCAGTAAATCTCTTCACGGATTCTATTGCAATGGCTCCGACCGCAATTAATAAAATTACAGCATTAATAAGTGATGCCAACACGGTCGATTTTCTGAATCCGTAAGTTCTTTTTTCAGTCGGTGATTTTGAAGCCAGATAAGATGCGCCCCAAGCTAGAACCAACCCGAGAACATCGCTTAAATTATGACCGGCATCTGCAATAAGCGCCATTGAGTTTGCAATTATTCCGTAAATAAATTCAACAATAATATAAATAAGGTTGAGACTTATTCCGACAGCGAATGCTTTATTGTAAGATGGTCTATGACTATGATTGTGTTCCATTACTTATCTATTTGATTAGTGCTCACACGAACAAGCAAGGTTGCCTGTTCTAACTTTTTCGAATGCTTCTCTTCCTTCTTTGAAAGCAAAATAGGCAATACCTAATGAACCTAATGCATCAATAAAACCCAATTCAAAAAGTTCATATAAACCGCTTGATGCTAATAAAACAAATGATAAATAGAAACATGTCTTTGTACAATTAGCATCAGCAATAATAGCATCTGATTTTAACTCCTTACCGACTTTTAGTTTTGCATTCATCAGATAATACATTGTAGCAATTGAGACAAGCGAGATTATTATACCGGGCAAAGTTGTTTCGGGCTTTATATTATTAACAATTATCAAAATAGAGCCGATTACTAATCCGGCAGAGAGAATATAAAATGCCGTACCGGTAATTCTCAAAGCGGTTTTCTCAAAATTATCGCGTTTTGTTATTTCACGGTATTTCATCCTAAAGATAAAATGTAAAATACCGACACCGGAAATCACTTCAACAAAACTATCGACACCAAATCCGAATAATGCTAAAGTATCATCGCTCGAACCAAATAACACGGAGACGAACCCTTCAACCATGTTATATACAACAGTTATAATAGCTAGAACAAGTGCACGCATCAATAATTTATTCATAGTAAATCTTTCGCTAAAATAATTTGGCGGAAATTGCTTAATTAAAAAAATATTTTGACTCTCAAATATATTAGTTAAATGTGAGGACTACAATTTCTGATATAAATCATAGCAAATATGTCTTCTGTTAGTTAACTTAAGGATAAGTTTTATACAGAAATAAATTCAGAACATAATCCGGCTGCGCTGTGAATACGAAAGGAATTATTTCATATGAAGGAGCGGAATCAAATATTAATCCGCTAAGAATTCTTTCAGCTATTTCTATAGTTGCCGGTGCCTGGTCAATGCTCTTCGAGATTTATTTTTTTCAAGGATTTCAAATTGAGCTTTATGTTGCGAGAGTTTCGTTTACACTACTTGCTGCAATAATATTTGCTTTTTCATTCAAAGAGCTCGACAGAAAAATTGAAATACTACTCACCCATGCATTGATATTAGGATTAATCGGATCGTTCGTTTTTACAATACTTATGATTCCTACGACTATTTATATTAATTCACAAATCTTATCTTTATTGATATTTACATTTGCAATTATTTTTAGCTGGGAAGTAACACAGCAGATTATTGTAGCAATTTATTACAACTTATTATTTGCGGCATCAATTTTTTATTCCGATAAAAATATTTTTCAATTGCCCAATATTTTATCTTTAGTAATTTTTGTCAGCTTCATAAGCTTATTGAGTGTTGCGGCAAGTGCTGTAATTTATAAAAATCGGAAAAAATACATAGAGAAAACAAACGAAATTAAATTTCTATTTGATAACGCTTCGGTCGGTATTTTGCGAATTGACGAGCAAGGCAAAATTATTTCCGCTAATAGAAATTTATTAAATCTTTTTAATATCGAAGACACCGAAATTGAGCATAACATTTATGACTACCTGGCTCCTTTGGAAAAAGAAAGAGAATTACTGAAAGAAAAAATCAACGCAGGAAAATATGACCTGCTTGAAGAAAGGATAATAGACAAAACCGGTGAAATGAAGCATTTACAAATTACCGCTCAAAAAATAGAAGACATAAATGCTTCGGGGACTATCCAGTGTATTATTACTGATAAAACAAAAGAGAAAAAAGCCGAGAGGGAAAAAAATCTTGCACTAGAAAAATTATTTGAAGAAGTACGTGAAAAAGAATTAATTGCTCAACAAGTTATTGAAGACAAAAATCAAAAAATAAAATTGCTCGCGAAAATTAATCATGAAGTTAGAACACCGCTTAATGCGATCCTTGTTTATTTTGATCTGATTGAAAACGATCAAGTCAATTCAATTGAAGAATTTCAAGAATTTGCCAAAACAGTCAAGATCAGTACGGAATCTCTTCTTCAAACCATAAATAACTTTCTAGATTTTGCAAAAATTGATGCCGGTAAAATTGAGTTAGAGGCAGAAACTTTTAATCTCGTAGATGAATTAAATTCAGTTATTAAGCTGCTCGGTTATTTAGCCGATGTAAGTGAAAACAGATTGACCCTGAATTCTGAAATTAAAGGAAATATTTCTATAAATACCGACAAACATAAGTACCGGCAAATTCTGATCAACCTAATTGGTAACGCGATAAAGTTTACAAAGAAAGGTTCTATAACCGTAACAGTTAAAATTAAGTCCGAATCAAAAACCGGGGGAGTTTTAACTACCGTAATTCAGGATACCGGCAGAGGAATTCCACCGGACATGATTGAAAAAATGTTTGAACCTTTCCAAGGTGCAGGAAATTGGTCCGGTACATATTCAACAGGTCTAGGTTTAACTATCTGTAGCGAATATGTTGATTTACTCGGCGGTACTCTTACTGCCGAAAGCGAATACGGAGTAGGTACAACCGTTACTTTCTCAATTCCTTACAGAACCGAATAGGTTTATAAATTAGTATTACTCCCCACCGATTAATTTCAATATGATTTTGGTTCACTCAGTATTAAATTTTATTTTAATAGAACAAAAATGAAAACTCTTGAATCATATTGTACACAAATTATTGACGCCGCCATCGAATCAGTTAAACCATCTGTATTAATTCCAAAATCAGTCCGAATAAAAGAAAGCAAACTCTTCATTGCCGGTTCGGTTTTTGACTTAACGACAATAAAAAATATCTACGTTATCGGTGCAGGGAAAGCTTCCGGTTTTATGGCTTATGAAATCGAAAAAATTTTAGAAAGCAAAATAACATACGGTGTTGTTTCGGTTTACGATGCAAGTGATATAAAACTTGCTAAGATAAAACTAATTGAAGCCGGTCATCCTCTTCCTAATGAGAATTCACTTATCGCCGGAGAAGAAATTTTCAAACTTGCTTCTTCAGCGGTTGAGAATGATTTGGTAATAACACTAATTTCCGGGGGAGGTTCTGCGTTAATGGAATTGCTTCCCGATGGAATTTTACTAAACGATTATAGAAAACTGACCGATCTATTATTGCAGTCCGGTGCTGATATTACCGAGATAAATATCGTGAGAAAATCAATCTCTAAAATTAAAGGGGGTAAACTTGGTAAAGCTGTTTCTCCGGCAAAATCAATTACTTTAATTATTTCAGATGTTGTAGGAGATAATCTTGAATCAATTGCCTCGGGACCGACATTTATAAACAGTAAAGTAAACCTTGATGCAAAATCCGTTCTTCATAAATATAATTTGTTTGATAAAATTCCTCTTTCAATCAAGAATTATTTTGGGGAATTATCCGATGATAATAAACTAAGTTATCCACAATTTGAGAACCAGTCTATTTTCATTATCGGAAATAATCTAACCGCCTTAAATGCTGCAAAGGAAAAAGCCGAGCAACTCGGGTTTGTTTCAAAAATAGTTAACAATAAATTAGTAGGTGAAGCCCGATCTGCTGGTAAAGAAATAGCAAATCTTCTAAAAAATTATTTGAATATTGATAGACCTACATGTTTGATTTTCGGAGGTGAAACAACTGTAACAATTAAAGGGAAAGGTCTCGGCGGAAGAAACCAAGAACTTGTTTTGGCTTCGCTTATTGAGATGGAAGAAGTAAATAAAAATTTTATCATTGCAAGTGTAGGTACAGATGGAAGAGACGGTCCAACCGATGCCGCCGGTGCATTTATAAACGAACAGACTTGGAAAAAAGCAATCGAATTAAAACTCGACCCACAAAAGTTTTTGGAAGAAAATAACTCGTATAATTTTTTTAATTCCGTCGGAACCCTAATAAAAACCGGAACAACCGGAACCAACGTGATGGATATTCAAATTGGTTTGTTAATACCATAACTTGAAGAATTAAGTTCTCAGTTAAAATTATTTTTTTATTGAATAAATTCATACTAATTGAATGTATTTTCTTCAAATACACCTCCAAAACTCCATACTATCCGCTTACAAAATTTCTTCAACTACTAGGTACTTATACTGATTTGTATTTTAAAAATATTTTGTTAAATTCACGAAGCACAGATTATTATAAAGATTGGTTGCACAAACTTAATTAACGGATTAATAACTTATTAAAGGGAGTCATTATGAAATAACAAAAACAAAAAATTATCATTTTCTGTTGATTGATACTTACG
>CAYLVF010000026.1:0-4416 GCA_964387045.1 uncultured Melioribacter sp.
AATAGATAGGAATAATCCCGCAGCAAAAGTTACATCGAGTTCAATATTTGATTTTGACGGGAATGATTATTTCGGACCAATTTCATCACGTGACTCTGTTAGGTCAATTTTAGAAATAATAGATAAATCATTTCTATTGAGAGAATGCAGCGAAAGAGAATTTAAGAAGAAGAGGAGATGTTATTTAGCCGATATCGAAAGATGCACGGCTCCTTGCGAAGTAAATTCAGTTCAAAAAGAATACAAACAAGAATTAGAAAAGGTATATGAATTTTTAGCCGGTAAAAATGATTCTGCTTTAGAAAGATTGTTAAACCGAATGAAAAAATTTTCGGAAATTGAAAAATATGAAGAAGCAGCACAGATGCGTGATACTATAAATCTACTCCTATCTCAAATTAAGAAAACAGCAATTCTCTCAGAACCAATAAACTCGGCAAATGTATTCATTGAAGTTACGGACGGAGCCAAGAAAGATTACATTTTATTATTAGAGGGAAAACTTTTTATAAAAGATTATCAACTTGACGAACCCGATCTTTTTGATAAAGCACTTGATGATTACTTTGACAACACGATTAATTTAATTCAAAAATCTGATGAGAAGGATCTTGATAGAATTAAAATCCTATTAAATTGGATGAGTAACCATATGGAAAATACGAGAAGATTTTATTTGAAAAATTATCAAAACAAAGAAGAACTTTTTTACAAGGTTTTGAGTTAATACCAAGATTTATTTGAATGAATTAACAAATTTAGCGGATTGGCGAATTAACGGATTGTAGTTTTTTTTTTGATTTGTAATTTTTGTTACTTTAAAAATTATTCAAGTAAGGAGGAATTTTTTTACAGTATAGCAAACTAATTCAAAGAATGAATTAACAAATTTAGCGGATTGGCGAATTTAGCGATTTAATCTTAAATCCCAACCACACAATAATCTAATACACAATAAGTAGTATTATATAACACATTTTTTTATTCAGGTGCTTGCCAATTCATGCTGGCATCTGCATGACGATGAATCAGTTTCCAGCCATCATCTCCTAGACGGAATATCATTGTAACTCGATAATTTCTTTCGGATTCTAAAGTATTACTTGTACTATAGAATTTTATCTGCTCATGTTGAACAAGAAAACCAAATTTATCTCCCAATCCATAATTAATTCTTTCGGAATTAAATTCGGCTTTGGCATAAACCGCGCCAACACGATCTAATCTTTTGTTAATTGATTCCCAACCTTTTTCAATCGCTCCACCGAATCCACCCGCAATTGTGATATTTTCTGTGTGTGACCATATTGACTTGAAAGCTTCTGCATCTCCATTTAGGAACTCAAATATTGCAGTATCAAGTTCATCCAACTTTGCCTCAAAATTATGGATACTGCTGCTATTCTGAGCAAGAATAGGATTACCAAATATTAGAAATAATAAGAAAAGATTTATATGATGAAAAACTGTGATACGATTTAACATAACTAATTCCTCAGCTTTATTGAATTTTTCTTCACGACTTTCACCTATGCAACACTAAGGCAAAATTTAGTCTAACACTAAAGACCTTATAAAGTTACTAATAAAAGAAAAAAATAAGAATACATACAGGACGAGATGATGGAACACTTGAAAGATGGAATTTGAGAATAAAATTCATGAACGAAAGCGCGGAGCTATATAATAAATATAAAAAGAAAATTATTGTTCTTTCGGCGTATTCGTTTTCATTTAGAGAACTAAATGAAAAAAATCAGTCGACAATCAAAAAAGATTATCGACTGACTATCACTTTAAGGGGAGGCACCGCTTAAAGTGGGTATTGATTGCAAAATCAATTAATTGAAGTCAGGCAATACATTCAATTATTTTATCAGCAGCATTTTTTTTACCTGATTAAAATTTTTCCCATCCATTCCATTAGCAATAATTTGATAAAAATAAATACCACTGCTTAACTTATTTGCCGCGTTAAAGGATATGGAATATTTACCAGCCTCAATATTCTTATTGTATAAAACTTCGATTGATTCACCAAGTATATTATAAATAGTTATTTTAACATCCGAGCGAACCGGAACTGAAAAGTCTATCATTGTACTTGGGTTGAAAGGATTAGGATAGTTTTGGCTCAAGTCGTATGATCGAGGAATAATTTCGGATTCTTCGATTGACATTGCAGGGTCAGGTATCATTCTTAATACTACATCATCGATATACACGCCGTCAGCGATGCCCGCATCGTTAGTGTGAAAGCGAAAACGTAAACGAACATTTTCATACCCAACACCTGTGTATTGTGAAATATCAACAACCTGTTCTGTGAACGATATAAAGTTTCTTGATATTCTATCAATAATTACCCATGATGTTCCACCATCAAAACTGAGCTCAAGCAGTAATGAATCACCGCCTACTTGCAAGTAAGAGGCTAAATAATACGATAACTCTCCTGCAATATAGGTCGAAAAATCAAAATGCATTTTATAGGTAGCAGTGCTATTCGTATTATTTTCATATAACCAATTTGGACTATCTGAAAGAGAATAATTTCCGCTATAAGCTTCGCCACTACTCCTTCCCCACTGACCTGTCAATTCCCAATCAAGGAATTCAAATTCAAAGTCGTCCACAATTTGTACTGAATCTATCATATATGACAAGGTATCTGAAATCGTAAGATTTGCGCTAGTAGATTGATCACAAACAGAGAAATAATAGTTTACTATATCGCCAAAATGTAAATAAGAATTAAACGAAATAGCTCCACTAAAAATATCATCGCCTTTGGGAGTAAGTAAAACTGATTTTGCTACTTCATCATCATTAACCCAGTAATTTAACAACGCCGTGGAAGTATCTATTGCAGAATTATCGGTTAATCTAACAATTAGTTCATCGGGATATGTACCTTTTCGGTTTATGGAATTTTTTAAAGGATTACTCAGCAACTCAATAGTTGGTGCAATTGGGTCCTGCCCGACATAAAATGAAACGGTTTCAGTTATAAAACTATATCCATTTTCTGTTTGGAGATTTGCAAAGTATGATACATTTGAACCTTCTTCCATTACAGGCAATAACCCGCGGTAATTCCCATCACCTAAATCAGTCATATTACTAACTTCGAACGGGAAAGAATTACTTACGCTGTAAAATAATCTCACCTGGGATATGGAGGATTCAGAATCAATATTCAAATTAACCTCTAATTCAGTATCTGCATTTTCAGTATCGGTTAGAACCTGCAGTTCATACGTTATTCCATAAAACCAATTCATAATTCTTTGTAAGACTTCTATTCGTACTTCATCTTCAATTATTGCTTCATAACCTCCGAACGCAAAATAAACTAAATCGTATTCTCCTCTATATCTTATTGCACCAACACCTCCATCAGAATATTTGAAGATGGGAACCGACCCATTCGTTTCTGAAATTCTATCCGGGAACTGCAATAGACTAGATCTGTTGGGTTGAGAAAAGTAAGATGAAAGCCCATCTGAAATCGGATCACCGGTTATACCGTTTATTTTAGCTTGATTAGCATCATCAGCAATTAAATTTGCTCTAAGGTAATTATTATAAAATTCCACATCGATAAACTCTTCAATTGCATTTAATTCATATCCTATGTCCTGGCCGGAGATGAAAAGTTTACCACCATTATCTAGATATTTTTTAAGTGCCTCTCTATCCTTTTCAGTAAGTGCAGGAATTGCCATTTCGCAAGCCCAAATAACAACATTATATTTTTGCAATTTTTCGAATGTAACTTCCGAAGTCTGTGTATGGAGATAATCATAAGAGATTCTTTTTGCCCTGAAATCTTCTGTATATAGAGAACTGAAATCAAATTTCCCCCCATTGGATTTAGTAAAATCAGCAACAAAAAGTACCTGTGGTGAGATACCAAGTGTAAAATCCATAGTTTGGTCAATTCCATTTCCAGTCAAGTGCAACGAGAATTCAACAACAGATGGATAGGCATCGGCAGAACACTGAACTGGAAACGAAACATTATATTTATTGTTTTCGCTTTCCAAAAAGCTGCCTATTGCCGATATTGTTGAGGTACTGTTTTCAATCTTAATAGGCCATTCCTCATTAACCATAAGATCAACATTAATGTTTGTTCCTTCCCCCCAACGATTTAAGAACTCTAAGTTAAGAATAGCGCTTTCTCCCGGATCAAGATGACCATTGAAGTTACCTGTATTTTCTTCAACAAATATATTATTCAAAAATAATTTTGGTTCCGGCACAATTATTTCTTCCATCGCCCTAGCAGCATTAATTCTTCCTTTACCGATTTTGCCCACGTAATTAGGATTAAGATTGTCGATATTGTCAGCTGTTTCCACCAACTGTGAGTAGAGTTGAATAACATCATATTCAGGATATTTAGCTTTT
>CAYLVF010000026.1:4426-14100 GCA_964387045.1 uncultured Melioribacter sp.
ATTCGGTGGATCAACAACCGTACTTAAAATATTTTCTCCCGGGGCAGAAACTGAAACATGCTCACCGTAATTTGAAAATGCGGATTTAACATCATTTTGATTAACAGAAGCAACTGATAACACCCAATCTTGTCCACTTAAAGAAGAAGGATATTCACTGTTGGAATTACCTGCTGCAGTAACAACCAATACTCCGTTAAAAAAAGCATAAAGAGCGGCATCAATGATAGTTTGCCCACTACTTCCAAAACTTAAATTGGCTATATCAGCCCCATTATCGGCAGCATAGATAAATGCTTGAGCCATAAATAATGAGTTACCTACAATTGCTCCGCTATTAGTTTGCCACCCTATTCTTAAAGGCATTATCCGAGCCCCTGAAGCAACCGAAGCAATACCAATTGAATTGTTTGTATGAGCAGCTGCAATACCCGCAACGTGTGTCCCATGAGAGGCAAAATCCATTGGGTCATTATCGGGGTCTTCTCCATCTTCATTATGATGTGCATCGTATGGTCCAAATCCCGACACTCCGTGCACAAAATCCCAACCCCTTATATCATCTATAAACCCGTTCCCGTCGGTGTCGGTACCATCAAGAATTTCATCTTCATTAGACCAAATTACATTTTCAAGGTCTTCATGATCCCAATCAACACCACTATCGATAATTGCTATGATAACTGAAGAATTACCGAACTGAATATCCCAAGCTTCCTGAGCATGAACCTGTGGTAAATAATACTGATGATTGTACAACGAATCGTTAGGAATAGAATATGCTTTAGAGATATAAACAGGTTCTGCATATTCTACTGATGGATTAGCATTTAATTCACTTACCATCTTATAAATGTCAGTTTCTACCGCAACCTCATATACAAACACGTTATTCAAATTTAGTTTCTGTTTTACTTCAGCATTCTTAGCCGATTCGAAAACGGGTTTCTCTTTTTGTAAACCGAATTGAGAACTTACTTGGATTTTTGCAGATTTGTTTACACTTCCTTTATCGTCTATATTTTTATACTTTACAATTACTTTGCCCGCTTCAATTTCCTGTCTATTATTTTCATTGTTATATTTTCTTGTTTGATTAGCTAGTATCGTTGAACAGAGCAATAGTAAAACAATAATGGTCTTGTACATTAATTCCTCAAATTCATTTTAATAGTAACATTTTTTTTATATCGACAAAGTTTCCGGCTTTCATTTTATATAGGTATATGCCGGAACTCATTTTGGTACCGAAGTTATCTCTCCCATCCCAATTAAATTTATAATTACCCTGACTTAGAACACCCGAGAACAAAGTTATAACTTCCTCACCGAGAGTATTAAAGATACTTATTTCAACATCACTTGTTTTTTTTAATCCAACTTCAATTGTAGTAGAGGGGTTAAAAGGATTGGGATAATTTTGCATCAACGAATATTCGGTCGGTAGTATATTTTCCTCAACACTTGTTATTTTATCCGTAATACTAACTAATTGATTTCCACCTGCTTTCACACCCGCACTTTCACCATTTGAATAACTGCTCTCTACATCATACAATTCTATATAAGATTTTACTGTATCTACATAACCAACATCAAGTAATACATCGTATAGAACATTATATTGAAATCTTACAAAATCGTTGTATTTTCCTGGAGAAAGATTGACAGTATTATCTCCATAAATTAAGACAATTATATATGGCTTATCTTCTGAAGATTTTATTTCATAATTAAAATCCCAAATATCTTCGGGAATATCGTTACCTCTTTCCACACTAGTTAAAACTATGGCGTTTTTTTGGCTAGGTGAAAACATGGTTGTACGAATTTTGAAGGATAATGCATGTAAAGCGCTACCGTTATAATCTAATTGAAGAGTATCGGTATAAGTTGAATCCATCGTTCTGATTTTGTAATCACTACTGAAATTGATATAACTATCAGCTGTAGTTTGACTCCAAATACTTAATTTTAATATCAACAAGAATGATATTAATATGATTTTCTTCATAACATCTCCGCTAAGTTAATAGAATGAGGTGAGATGGCAAAAGTTAGAGCCACCTCACCAACAACAACTTTACTTAAGGAGGAGCATTTTTTTGGATTGGACAAATTCACCGGAAGTTATTTTATAGATATATGTACCTGAACTTAGCTGCATGCCGGAATTATTTGTACCGTCCCAGGTGATTGAATGTCTACCACTTTCCATTTGTCCGGAGTACAATGTTTTAACTTCCTGACCAAGCATATTATATACTTTTAATGTAAGGTTACCTGAGTACTTTAATGAAAACTGAATAGTCGTAGATGGATTAAAAGGATTTGGATAATTTTGCGACAAATCATAATCAATCGGTAATTCGTTTTCTGTACTTGTTACAACGTCAATTTTGACGTTTATATTTTTTATTTTCTCAAGATTTCCATTTACTATAACTATATTTTTAACTTGAACATTATTCAACTCTGTGACACTTGTTGAAATATTCGCTATTAAGTTTTCACCGGAAGCCAATTCAATTTTACCTGATTGGTCATAGAATAACGCTCTAAATAAGGAAGGGTTGTGATAATAAAAAGCATTTCCTAATTTACTATCAAGGTTAAAATCCGGACTTAAACTAGTAATACCATCAAGTTCAATCTGCATACCAATTATGTTTTCTTCGGAATTGGTTCGGATTGTTATTCCGTCAGCTGATACTTGAATATTTACGTCTGTTATAGCATCCGAAATTTGTGTTGTAATTTTTGCAAATAAATCAATCGATGGTGGAGCTAAGACTGCATCACTTGGGTATTGACCTGTTAAAATTATATTCTGTAGCAAAGAAAGATCTTGTACATTGACTTTGCCATCAGGAGATGGACTTGGGTTGCCAGCTACCCAAGGGGCTACATCTGCTCTCTCAAATTCACCAGCATCAAAAGTAACACGTTCTAATATAAAATCACGTATAAGGAGTAAATCTGCAATATCGACTGCACCATCCATATTTACATCACCTAAGGTTTGAACACCATAAACATCAACTACTTGATCATTATCGCCAATGACACCTGCAGAATCTCCATTAATTAAACTACTATAAACTTCTTCCAATCTGAAGTATGATCTTAAAGTATCAACACCAAGAACATCACCAGTATCATATGTGAATCTAACTAAATCGTTATATGTTCCTGATGGCAGAGATGTTGAATCCTGACCATAAATGAGCACGATCATATAATCACCACCAGCATCTTCCTTAAGTTCAAAGAAGAAGTTCCATTCAGCACCTGCGATATCGCTTCCTTTTTCTGCACCAGTTAGGGTTAGTACCGTATCAGCCCCAGCATCGGTGGGATTACTTCGTAACCTGAATTGAAGACCGTTGAGTTCTTGGGTACCGTTATAAACTAACCTAAGTGTATCTGTGAATGATGAATTGTCCATTAACAAACGATTATCTGCGGCAAAAAGAAGTTCGCTAGCAGTAGGCTCTTCACCACCTCCACCTCCTTCTCCCATATTTTGAAATTCACCACCAACATAAACATAGCCTGCTCCTGCGGAAATTGCTCTAACAGCACCATCCGGATTAGGATCCCAATCGGTTGCGAGACCGCTAGTAATATCTATTGCTGCAAGATTGTTTCTGACTGAAGCTCCAACATTGCCAAAATCACCACCTACATAAACTGTATCAGCAGAAAAATCTCGAAGACTAAGCGAATTTACCGATGCACTACCACCTGTAATATTGGGGTTCCAAGATGTCACAGGTGTAAAACCGCCCCATTCAAGCATAGCAAGTCTATTTCTTTCCTCACCACCAATACTACTGAAATCACCACCGACGAGAATTCTTGGATCGGATCCCGAATTATCTACTAATGCAACAGCTCTTACAGGTCCATCGCAAAATACTTTCAACCCAGTATCATAATAATAACCGACATACCAACCAGCATCCATCCAAGACATTCTAAATATTCTTTCATAATCTCTTAGTGTACCAAAATCATAAAGGCCAGTAAAGTCACCACCAACAACTAAATTGTCATTAGCTTCATTAAGAACCAGAGTTCGAACAGTGTTATTTACAGGTGTATCTGAACCATTGATTGGACCCGTGCTTGTACCTTCATTATTAATCATGACCAAATAACTGTAATTGTTTGCACCAACCGTATATGTAAAGTCACCTCCGAGAATAACATAATCCAGATTATTTGTTGCAAGGGCATAAACCGTCCCGGTAGCTCCGTTTGCTAAATACCATGTATCAAGAGAACCGTCTACAACAGTAACCCGGGCAATATTGTTTCTATCGGTTCCATCAACTTGAGTGAATGAGCCCCCGATATAAAGCTTTGAATCATCTGTATCACCAATAGCTAAGGCATAAACAACGCCGCCGCTGTTAACATTTGCATGCCAACCGGCATCAAGCGTACCATCGGAATTAATTTTAGCAACTGCTGTTCTTGCAACTCCACCTACTGTTGTGAAACTTCCGCCGATAAACCAGCCCCCGCTTCCATCTGGGATTACACAAAAGACATCTCCGTTTTCAACAGTTGGATATGCTGCAGCAGGTAACCCTGTACTTGCATCTAAAGGAACACCGCTTCCGGTGTAATCTGCACGAAGTGTACTAACAAATAAAATTCCAATGAGAATTAGGCATACTTGGAATAACTGTAAACCTGATTTTATAAATCGGTTCATTAAAGACCTCCATAAAGATTGTTATTATTGTTGTATGCATCTACTTTTGTTGCAAACATTTATTTAAAAACCTAAGTCTGTTTAATTATCATAAAAATGATCTGCTGACTTGTTAAAGCAGCAAGCAGTATTTTACTTTAGAAGCAACATTTTCTTTGATTGAACAAACTCACCTGAAATCATTTTGTATATGTAAGTTCCTGAACTCATCATCATACCTTGATTGTTCGTACCATCCCAAACTACCTTATGATTACCGCTTTCCATTTGATTAGCAAATAATGTTTTAACTTCCTGCCCGAGCATATTGTATATCGTAATTATTACATCTCCTCTTTGTTTAAGTGAGAATTCGATGGTTGTGCTAGGATTGAAAGGATTTGGGTAATTCTGATATAAGGAATAATCTACCGGCAACTTGGTTTCTACATTTGTTACCAATGATACTTTTACACCGACATTTTTAATTTTCTCAAGTTTATCATTCACTAAAACAACTTTAGTAACAATTAAATCTTCCGGATTAGTTAATTGAACGGGAAGAGTGCCAATATAATTTTGTCCATTCTCAAGGGTAATCTTACCTTCCCTATCATAGAATAGCGTTTTTAAAATTGCAGCATTATGATAATAATAGGCTTGCCCAAGTTCTGTTGGTATAACTAAGCTGTGGTCATTGTTTTCAATTCCGCTAAGTTCAATTTGGACTCCGATGATTTTATGTTCAGAGTCTGTTGTTATTGCAATATCATCTTCACTTATGGTTAATGTTACTAGTGTAGAAGCATTTTCTAAATCATAAATCAAGTTACTTGCGAGCAAATTATTCGGGTTAGCAATCAACCCTTCGCTTGGGTATTGTCCTGTAAAAATAATCTGCTGAAGTAATGAAAGGTCTTGAACATTCACTTTACCGTCAGGTGAAGGTTCAGGGGCACCAGCTGTCCAGGGGGCGATATCAGCTCTTTCAAATTGTCCACTGTCAAATGATATTCTTTCGAGAATGTAATCTCTAATTAGGAGTAAATCAGCTAAGTCAATTTCTCCATCAAGGTTTATGTCACCTAATGAATCAACTACTTCAACACTATAAACATCTATAAGTTGATCATCGTCACCAATGATGCCCGCCGGATCACCGTTAATGAAACTGCTATAAATCTCTTCAAGTCTGAAATATGAGCTTAAAGTATCAATCCCATCAATATCTTCTGTTTGGTAGCTGAACCTAACAAAATCCGTATATGTTCCTAGCGGTAGAGTTGTAATACCTTCACCATACAAAACAACATTGAAATAATCACCATCCGGATCAGAAACAAACTCAAAATCAAAGTTCCAATTTTCACTACCAATATTACTCCCCTTTTCTACGTTGGTAAGAGTTAGTATATCTGCAGAGCCGGCATCTGACGGATTACTTCTTAATCTAAATTGCAATCCATTCAATTCATTAGTACCGTTATAGATTAAGTGAAGGGTATCGGTATAAGCAGAGTTGTCTAGTCTTAAGCGGCTGTCTGCAGCGAAAAGTAGTTCACTAATTCCTGGCTCACCGCCACCACCATTTCCACCAGTTCCTAAACTGTCAAATTCGCCCCCAGCATAGACATATTCTGTTGATGCTGAAACAGTTCGAACTGTTCCATCAGTCATGGGATCCCAGTCAGAAAGAGTTCCACTTGACAATTGGATTGCAGCCAGATTATACCTTGTTTCACCGTTTATATTTTCAAAAGAACCACCAATATATACTGTATCAGCCGACGTGTTTTTTAAACTGAGTGAATAAACTTTGGCATTTGTTCCTGAGACATTCGGTGCCCAAGACAACAAAGTACTATTCCAGCCAACTTTGGCTAATCTGTTTCTGCTCTGTCCGTTAACACTAGTAAAATCTCCACCAATAACTATATCCGGTTGAGTTGGGGTTGAGATATTATCAACAAATGAAACACTTCTTACTGTACCATTGGCGTTCGGATTCCAATCTTCTAAAATATATCCGAAATCAACGTTCCATCGAAACATTGCAACTCTTCCACGTGGATGAGAATCAGAAAAACTGACCACTTCAGTAAAGTCTCCCCCAATTAATAAACTGAGCTGAGGGCCATATTTAAGTGTTCGTACAGACCCATTTACAGGTTGGTTGCTTCCAACTTGGGTTGCTATCGTACCTGCATTATTGATTTGAATTAAGTTAACGTATGAATTACTTCCTACTGTATAGCTAAAATCACCGCCTAATACCATGTTACTAGCAAATGTTTTTTCTATTGCATATACAATTCCGGAAGCACCATTACCCAAATACCATGCATCTAATGCACCAGAAGTGACGATTACTCGAGCTATGCTATTTCTAATGGTTCCGCCAACCTGGGTAAATGCTCCCCCTATATAAAGCATAGAATTGTTTGTTCCCCCAAGTGCCAACGCATATACAACAGCACCACTGTTTAGGTTGGCATTCCAACTTGCGTCCACCGTACCATCGGACTTAATTCTTGCTACTGCTGTGCGATTAATGCCCCCAACTGATGTAAAACTGCCACCGATAAACCATCCCCCGCTTCCATCTGGTATAGCACAATGTACAATTCCCTCAGTTACAATCGGAAATTCTTCGGCTGGAAGTCCAGACATTACATCGATTGGGACTCCTCTTCCTGTATATTCTTGAGCTAATACTCTTAATGAGAAAAATCCACTGAACATTAGCACCAATAATGAAATGTGGAAGATTTTGAGTTTATAAATATATCTCATATATGTACCTCAATTTAATTTTGATTATTTTTTTCGGTACTTGCTACAACTTTTGCTTTAATCCTATTCACTTTTTTTAAGATCAATCATACTTTTAAAATGGACTATCATCCTAATTACTTCATTAACAGACTTTTCTTAACCAAAACTTTATTACCCGCCCTTAGATGATAAAAATAAATACCGCTCGAAAATTTTGATGCATCCCATTTAATGCTATGGTACCCTGCGGCAAGTTCCTCATTAAGTAATTCTGCTACCTTTTGACCAAGAATATTGTAGATGCTGATCTCAACTTGAGTACTCTGAGGAACATCAAATTTTATAACAGTTTCCGGATTAAAAGGATTCGGGAAATTTTGATGTAATTTTAATTCTTGCGGCAATGAGTTGTGATCTTCTACGCTTGTAACTGCATCTCCATAAAGCATAACAACATCAGGGGAAGATTGCCCGTTGTGAACAAATGCTAATGGAGCCTCGTTAGTTCCCTCTGCCTGTGGATGGTATTCTACAATTATAGCTACAGATCCATTTGGGAATACTGTTGTTTTCGCCGGGCTTATAGAAAAATTCTTATCAGACGTTAAAATACTGTCGATTCTAAGTAGTACATTGCCCTGATTATGGATAACCACACTATCCTTCTGAGTTGACCCGACAGGAACGTTTGTAAAAGTGATTTCGGTTTTGTTCTTGCTGAAAACAGGAACACCAAAATTATCAGTTGTAAGTATTTGACTAAAAGCTCCTGTAATAGCAGCCATATCTTCTTTTAAAAAGTGTATCCCAAGGATTCGATGTTGAGTAATACTTTTTTGCCTGTTCCATGTGATACCGGCATCTGTTGTCTTTAATATCATACCCCCATCACCACCGGCATAACCTGTTACCGAATCCACAAATGAAACGTCAAATAAGCTATTCATATATGCTGCTCCAAGGTCATTTTTAACCCAGGTTACCCCACCATCAGTTGTATGAGCTACTGTACCAATATCTCCAACTACTACACCATGTATTTCATCAGCAAAAGCAATACTTCTTAGTATTTCCGGAGGAGAGAGAGACCCTACCGCGGTCCACGTAACACCAGCATCAGTACTTCCATAGATTTTCCCATTCGCTGCTGCGATAAATCCTTTTGTTCTCGTTACAAAGTGGACTCCAATCAACCAATCTGGGTATGGATAATTTTGCCTTTGCCAAGTTAAACCGGCATCAGTAGTAGTTACAATTGTTCCTTCACCAACCGCACAAGCAAAGGATTCATCAAATACATGAAGACCAAATAGTTGCTCCCCTGCTTCATTCAAGTCCGGGTTGTGCCAGGTTAGACCTTTATCTGTTGTTCTTCGTATTACTCCATATCTTCCTACAGCAACGCCCGTATTCTGATCAAAGAAATCAATTGCTCTAAAAATAGGAGTAGAATTTTTTTCGATTAGTTCCCAGGTACTTCCGCCGTTTGCAGTTCGATAAATTACTCCATTCTGACCAACTACGAGCCCAATTTGTTCGTCTATGAAATAAATATCATCTAGTCTAATTTCTACAATACTACTTTGGGTAAGATGACTCCAAGTTAATCCCCCATCAGTAGTTTTAACAACAGAGCCATATGCTCCCACAGCGAAGCCATTTTTGTCGTCAAAAAATGCTAAATCGAATAGTTCGGTATATTCTTGACCTGGATAAACTACAGTCCACTCGTCTCCCCCATCAAATGTCATACATATTGAATAAGCACCGGCTACTAAACCAACAAATTTGTTGAAAAAGTGAATTCCCCTGACACTACCTACGGGAGGGTTTTTCTTTGTTTTAATCCAACTTTCACCACCATTGGTTGTTCTGAATACCCCCATTCCACCAACATAACCGTTGAGAGAATCTAACATCGTGATAGAGCGGAATAGATTAAAATCAGTAAAGTACTGTAACTCCCAACTTTCTCCGGCATTTATGGTTTTGAAGATCGTGCCCCATTGACCAACAACCCATCCGCGTTTTGAATTAACGAAATGAATATTGTTTAATTCTGTGCCACCATATCCGGTAGACTTATCTTCCCAGGTATCACCGCCGTTTGTTGTGCGATAAACGACACCATCTCTTCCAGCAACGTAACCAGTATCAAGATTGATAAATTCGATCGAGTTTAATATTTTCGGTT
>CAYLVF010000027.1:0-13862 GCA_964387045.1 uncultured Melioribacter sp.
TGCTTTCTTACTTCAACAGAGATGGTTTCGTTAATTCCACCTTCCGAAATAGTTTTTAGTTGATTGATCACTCGCTCGCTTCTTCGTTTATGATGAAGAGGGTATGGATCCAAAACTATTCCACCACCCAGAGTAGTATCTCCCGAAGAATTTCTAAGAATAAATTTATCACCCTTGACTGTAACCAAATCATATTCAAGATGAATTTGAGCTAAAGCTGCTTCATTGCATTTTACGTTTTCCGTATCGATTAAATGAATTTTTGCGGGTGATTCAAAAGTGCCCAGGAGAAATATTGCGTGCGACCACAAATTTATTTTTTTGTCTGGATTAATAATTCTTATTGATGCATCTAGCATTTTGGTTGTGATTATTTTCCTATCGGAAATCACCATGCCTCTAGAAAATTCTTCTTTTTTAAGCCCGGTCATGTTAATTGCCGCTCTTTGACCCACCAAGATTTCTTTAACTTTGTTGTTATGTTTTTCCATCCGCCTAACTTTCAGGTCTTTATCACCAGGCAGCAGAAATATATTATCGCCGGTTTGTATTTTACCGCCAAGTACCGAACCTGTTACAACCGTACCAAATCCCGCAACGCTGAATATTCTATCAATAAACATTCTAAAGAATGAATCTCGCCTTTTTCTGTTGTTTATTTTATTTATCCGGGATAAATATATTTTTAATTCCTCAATACCTTCGCTTGTTTTGGATGAAACTTTGAAGATGGGAGAATCTTTTAGAAAGGTATCTTTAATGAATTCATTAATATCGTCTTCGGCCATCATAAGCATTTCATCATCTGCTAGATCAATTTTCGTCATCACAACAACACCTGCTTTAATCCCAAGCATATCGGCAATCTGAATATGTTCAATAGTTTGAGGCATAATCCCACTATCGGCAGCTACTACAAGCATAACTAAATCTATACCGCAGGCGCCGGAGACCATTGTATTGATAAAATCTTTATGACCGGGTACATCAACTATGCCAATAGTTGTGCCGTTCGGAAAATCCAGATGAGAAAAGCCGAGATTAATTGTAATGCCACGCAGTTTTTCTTCAGGGTGAGTATCGCAATCTATGCCTGTCAGCGCTTTTATAAGAGCGGTTTTACCATGATCAACATGTCCCGCGGTACCGAGTATAAAATGATTATTATCATTGTTCTCCATAAATACATTCCCTAATTCATAATTATCTTCAGATGTTAAACTAAGCTTGATAAATTGATATCAAGATTCACTCACGGATAAAATCTGTTTTAAAATCCTTAACTTATACTTTTTGTTACTGCTTCAACAATAATTTCCGTCTCTCCGTTTTGAAGAGTAAAAACATCAAACAGTATCTCACCTTCTCTTAAAATGCCGAGAACAGGTTTTTCATATTTGAGCAAAGACTTAAAAAGCGTATCGGCAAATTTTCTCCCGGCATTCCCGTTTATTACTTTCACGGCAAAGCTTTCAAATTCTAGCTGGGGTAAGGCACCGCCGCCACATTGCGCCTTACTTTCAACTATTTCCGATTCTATATTATTTTCTTTTAATCCCTCGAAAATCTTTTGTGCCAACAAAAACAACTCTTCTTTTTTTCTATTGATCATTATAAATACCGGAGATTTTTTGATAAGCGCTTCTTCACTAAGATAAAATTTAAGTATAATGTTTAATATGGCAACCGTAATTTTATCAACGCGCAAAGTCCGCATTAGCGGCTCTTTCGAAAGTCTTTTAATGAGTTCACTTTTACCCGTTATTATTCCCGCCTGTGTTGCACCCATAAGCTTATCACAGCTAAATGTTACAAGATCAGCACCATTTTTTATACTGCTATAAACATCCGGTTCGTCAAGTGGTTTTGAATGTACATATCTATTTAGAAAACCCGAGCCTGCATCAAATACTACAATTAGATTATGCTTCTTTGCCAATTGAGAAAGTTCAAGCAGTTCTACTTCTTCCGAATACCCGCCGATGAAATAATTTGATTTGTGAGCTTTGAATAAAATTCTTGTTTTTTTGGTTATTGCATTCTCGTAATCTTTAATGTATGTCTTATTGGTTGTTCCAACCTCAACCATCTTTGCGCCGCTTGCAATCATTATTTCCGGTATTCGAAAGGAGCCGCCGATTTCAATTAACTCGCCTCTTGAAATAATAACTTCTTTCTTTTCTGCAAAAGTCTTTAATATCAAAAAAATTGCGGCTGCATTATTGTTAACAATAACCGCATCTTCGCCGCCGGTTATAAATGTGAGCAGACTTTTTACATGATTTGCTCTTTCACCTCTCTTACATGTATGAAGATTAAACTCAAGGTTGGAATAACCGGTAATCATTGGTTCTAATTCTTTTAATATTTCTTTGCCGAGAGGGGCACGCCCAAGATTTGTGTGGAGAATAATACCTGTAGCATTAATAACCGGTTTTAATTTTTCACCAATTATGTTGTTGACAACCTCAACAACTTTTTTTACAATTCTGCGAGTATTATTAACTTCGCCGCCTTGAATTACATTCGTTCTTATGTTTCCAATTACTTTTCTAAGAGCATAAGTTACCAGTCTATCTCCAACTTCTTCTTTTAGTTTTTTTAAAGAAGGTTCGTGTAATAGCTTATCAATACCCGGTATTCTTTTTAGTTCGCCTTGCAGCATAGTGTCAAATATTAGCTTGAATAAACTAATTGCAGAGAGGGCAGGAATCGAACCTGCCACTAACGGTATTATCCGTCAGCTACCGGTTTTGAAGACCGGCTGAAACACCAGCTTCTTCCTCTCTTTAACTCAACTAAACCTCTTTTCCTGTTTTTGATTCTTCACTTATTTGCTTCTTCCGGTTTGCAACCCATGCAACACCGCCAAACATTATACCCAAACCAGTCAAAGCATATTGCGAAGGTTTAAAAAACTCATGCAGTAATCCAACGTCCTCGGAAACTTTTGGATCTTTAGGAAGCGAGGGGTAATAATTCAATGGTTCCGGAAGAACAAATATATTCTTGGTTCCCGACCCCAATTCTTTCTCCCCGTAGATCACAGGATGTTTTCCCTTTTCACTTAACCGGTCAAAAGCTTTGTGCGCCAATTCTAAAATTTCATCACGGTCTCCGAAAACCAGGCAGCCTGTAGGACAAGCCTTTGCACAAGCAGGCTCCAGGCCGTTTGCCAATCTATCGTAGCAAAATGTGCACTTAGTACATTTTTCGGTTTCATGATCTATTACAGGTCCGTTGAAAGGACAATATTCGCTGCATGACCCGCATCCGATGCAAAGATCACGGTTGACATAAATTGCACCGGTTTCCTTCACATAGGTCATTGCTTTAACCGGTTCTACCGGGCAGACTTCAACACAAGTCGGATCAACACACTGCATACATCGTCGTACACTAAAAAGCCATCTAATCTTGCCTTCTTCCGCAATCTCATGAAATTTTATTAGTGTGTAAGTGCTGGGTGAAAGCTCAGACGGATTCTGGTAGCCCCCCTCACTTGCAAAGAAGGTAGTCTCCTCGGCAGGGAGTTCATTCCACTGTTTACAAGCGACCTGGCAAGATCGGCAGGCTATACATTTTTCCATATCAAAAAGCATTGCTTTTTCTGCCATGTTAATTCACCTCCTTTACAATGTCGCAGAGAAATGCTTTATATTCCGGTATCATTGTATTTGCATCCCCAATGTGTGAAGTAAGAAGATTCGCACTGTCTCCTGTTGCTAGTCCATGGTAACCAAAATGCCAAATAACTCCAATCTGATGGACTAAGCTTCCGTTAAGTTGAAACGGTTGAAAACGCTGTGTAACAAGAGCGTATGCTTCGATAGAACCTCTAGCGGTTTCGACTTTAATTTTATCACCATATTCAATAGATTTTTGTTTTGCAAGGTCAACTCCAAGCTCAATAAAAACATCCGGAACAAGTTCTGCAAGCCATGGAATATTCCTTGTCATAGAACCCGCCTGCCAGTGTTCGGTTACACGGTAAGTTGTTCCGATTATAGGATATCTTTTATTATCTCCAACCGCATTTCCTTCGGGATTAGTTTTATACCATTGTTTAATTGCCGGATTAATCTGCTGGTTCGAAATGAAATTATTTACCGGACTCTCCAACGGTTCGTAATGTTCCGGGAAAGGTCCGTCATTAAGAGTGGATGCAAACAGCCATGCGTGACCATCGGGTTTCATTATAAATGGGTATTTTTCTCCTGGAGCCCATCCGCCATCGGGTACATCGCCCTCCCATTTTTTATCGGTATCATTCCACCTTATAACCCATCTTTTAGGATCGAGCGGCTTACCGTTAAGATCAACCGATGCACGGTTATAAATTATTCTTCTATTAACAGGCCAGCACCAAGCCCACTCGGGATAAAGTCCGATTGAATTTATCGCATCGTCTTTTTTCCTTCGTGCCATATTATTGTTCTCTTTTTCCGGTCCTGGATACGAATTACAGTACAGCCAATTCCCCGAACAAGTCGACCCATCTGCCTGAAGAAATGCGAATGAAGGAACCTGATCACCTTTCTTAAACTGCCTGTTGTTAACTTCTTTATCTTCCAAGAAATATCCATTAATCTCCTTAGCAACCATGTGAACATCGGGTTCCTTATGAGGATCAATATCTTCGCCGTTACCGTAATCCCATTTCAATTTAGTAATCGGATCCGGGAAAACACCTCCTCCGGTGTACTCTTTTTTAATTAATTTATGAAGCGAATCAATTATCCATAAATCGGAATTTGAATTGCCCACAGGTTCAACTGCTTTATATCGCCATTGTGCCCAGCGTCCGCTGTTGATAACACTACCTTCTTTTTCAACCGACGAGCAAGCCGGAAGTAGAAAAACTTCGGTATTGATATCGGCAGGATTAATACCCGGACGTTTCCAAAATACCGATGTATCAGTTTCGAATATGTCAACAGCTACCATCCAGTCAAGTTTGTCAAGCGCTTTTCGCTCTTTATTTGAATTTGGACCTCCTACAGCAGGATTTTGACCGAATAGAAATAACCCCTTTAATTGTCCAGCATACATCGTTTCAAATAATGATATATGTGAATAATCTCCGCTTCTCTTTGGAATGTAATTGAATCCGTAATCATTCTCGGCAGTTGCATTATCTCCATACCATGCTTTGAGTAATGAGACTATATACTTCGGGTAGTTACTCCACCAATTTGCAGATTTAGGATCATTAGATTTTGGCGTATAATTGTTCAGATACTCTTCAAGAGATTGATCCCCTTTTGTGGGTGAAGTTAAATAACCCGGGATTATATGGAACAGCAATGCCATATCTGTTGAACCCTGCACGTTGGATTCGCCGCGCAGAGCATTTATTCCACCTCCGGCTAAACCGATATTACCCATGAGCAATTGTAATATACCATAGGAGCGAATGTTTTGTGTTCCATGAGTGTGCTGTGTTGTACCCATCGCATACAACCACGTTGCAACTCTATCCGGCTTATGAGTTGAAGTAAAAGCCGAACATACTTTTTCATAAGCATCTTGTGGCGCACCGGTTATTTTGGACACAGTATCAAAATCATAACGTTCAAAATGTTTTTTCATCAATTGAAATACACTTCGCGGATGCTGCAATGTAGCATCTTTTTTCGGGATTCCGTTTTCATCAAGTTCATAAGCCCAGTTGGTTTTATTGTAAGAAAGTGTTTCCTGGTTATACCCGCTAAACAAACCATCATGGAATGAATATTTATCTGTAATTATAAACGAAGCATTAGTATTGTGCAGAACATAGTCTTTGTTAATAAGATCATTTTGTAAAGCATAGTTAATAATACCATTCACAAAAGCGATATCGGTACCGCTTCGGAGCTTACAATAAATATCTGCAAAAGAGGAAGTTCTTGTAAAACGAGGATCGCAGTTAATAATAATTGCTCCTCTTTCTTTTGCTCTTGAAAGCCACTTTGATGCAAGCGGGTGATTTTCCACTACGTTAGAGCCCATCACCATTGCAACATCGGTATTAATCAAATCAATCCAATGATTTGTCATAGCTCCTCTTCCAAACGAAGCAGCCAAACTGGCCACTGTGGCGCTGTGTCATATCCGCGCCTGGTGTTCAAGGTACGTTATGCCTATTGACCTGGCAAATTTGGAAAGCAGGTAACACTCTTCGGTATCGAGAGCCGCGCCACCCATACAAGCTATTCCGTTTGTTCTGTTTACAATTTTGTCATCTTCCATTTGAATGAAAGTTGCGTCACGCGTTTGTTTAACGCGCTTTGCGATTTCGGGTAAAGCCCAATCCCAGGATTTTTCTTCCCAATCAGAGCTGCCTGGGGCGCGATATTTAACTTTCTGAAGCCGTCTTTCATTAACCGCAACCTGGAATAGTGCCGATCCTTTTGAGCAAAGCGATCCTTCATTTATTGGATGATCGGGATCACCTTCAATGTTGATCACTCTGCCTTCCCGTGTCGAAACAATTAACCCGCAGCCAACCCCGCAGTAAGGACAGATGGTTGTACTTTCGGTCGTATTCACGGTTTTGATTTCGGGGAATTGATACACCTTAATACTTTTTGGCAAACCAAAAATTGAAGTCGCTCCCCCAATTGTGCCGCCTGCAATACTTAAAAAGCAGCGTCGGGATATTTTCATAAGCATTCCCTTTTTTTATTTAATCGTTGGTATTGTTTTCCTTCTTCATTTTATGATTTTTAAAATCGACTAATTTGCATCGTAATTTCTTTCTGCCGGTACATAAGCAGTTCGTTACCTTCTTGGTAATTATATCTTACTGGTAAAATTGATTCATGTAAATACCCTTTTTGTTCACCTATCAAATCAAGCAAAAGGGTTCCGAGATAAATCTTATCGAATAAAATATTATTCGGTGATAAGCTATTACGTATTTCTTTTAAGTACCGCTTGCATTTTTTGCATGCTTGAATCCTGAATGATTCTTCATTTTCCGGATGTAGATTTTCAATTAATAAATGATCTTCGTTGAGACAAAATACACATTGAGTTCTTTTGAAATTCCATTTGGTTCCGCAGCATAAGCACCAGAGAGTTCTCGCTCCGGTTTCTGAGTGAATATGTCCTAATGATGACCAATGACCGCAGACCGGGCAGTAACCGTAGTGCCATTTCAGTATGCTTATGTTCTCTAAAAGATAAGCCGCTGCTTGTTCTCTAAATGGTCTTGCGAGATAAACTAAAAAGAAAGTGATTAGATCTTCCGATAGGTTAAATTGACCAATACTTTTGCGAATTTCATCAGCTTCATTTTTTAATGTGCATGTAAGAATTTCATTTACATCAATCTGTTCGTTAATTAAAAGGTTTGAAAACGATATGAACTCACTCTCTCGTTCTTTCAAATGTTTTTTTAATAATTCTAGCAGTTCTATTGAAAGTCGGTTAGATTCGTTTTTGTCAATATCAATTCCACACGGGGTAAATAAATAGCTTCCCTTTTGCAATCGTTGATCTGCAATTATTGCCTCTTCGCGAACCGGATTTCTTTTAAACAAATTCGCAGAACGATTAGCTGCGAAAAAATCAGCAAGCTCGATGGCGAAAGGCTCAAGTAATTCCAAATTTTTCTCTATACTTTCGTGCGGATTCAATTTTAACCTCGCTTAGATTAAAAATTTAATTTGCCGGAAAGGAGGCCGAAAATTGCAGTTCTATCATCTTCGCCTTTAACACTCGTGGTTATATTTCCTACTTCAAGTGCAAGTGAAAATTCTTTTGTTATTGGAAAAATTAAGTTGCTGTATACAAGAAAATTCTGCTCGATCACACCATCAGCTAAGTTATCAGTTTGGTTTTTATCAAGACCAACACCCACCACTAAATGAAAGTTGTCTGACAACTTTGAGGTAATGTTAGACCATAAGCTCAAACTTTTTCTATCATCATCCTTTTTACCTTTACCTGCAATTGTGAATAGATCAGAGTTATTTAAGTTAGTACCTAAACTTGCTTCCCCATGTATCTCAAAATATTTGTGAAACGGTAAAGTATAATCAACACCAAATCCAATAGAGGTATAATCAAAATCGGATGTATCAGGATTCGGGCTGAATCTAGAATAAAGGAAATAAACACCGACAGCTTTATTCTCTAAAAATTTAGTAGATAACCTGCCCTGAATCATTGGAAATAACGCTTTGTTATCGTCCCCAATTCCAGTTCCTGTTTCTCTTACTGCTTCAGCTACAGCAAGTTGTATCATCGGTTGAAAACCTTCGGCGGGTATTTTATAATTGAGCTGAATACCCCCCCGTCTAAATCCTAAATTGCCTCCGAACCATAGGAATCCGTTGAGGTTATTTGTATTTGGCATAAGTGGCGAGAAAAGATCCCACTGCTGTCCAAAGCGTAATTCGAGATTTTCCCAAGCAACAGATGCATAAGCAAGCCGCAACCTCGGATTTACATTTGGGTCAAATCCCCCGGTAGAGAAAAAATCGATTTCAATTACCCCACCAATTTTAATATCCGTACCTGTTGAGCCTTTTAACCCAAAACGAGAGTGCTTCGCGGTAAAACCAAATGCTGATTCATCTATTCCGTTTGCAAGTTGAGGGGAAGATAGGTTTGGATTTCCAAATGAAAGAACTCCCTTTGATGAAAATATAGCGTCTCCTTTTACAAATCCATAGGGTTTCAATTCAAGCCCTTGAGCATAAAGCGAAATCCCGGACAACAAACAGATTAGAATAAATAATTTTGTTTTCATAAATCTCCCACAATAGTTGTTAATTATCTATTTATTTCTTTACTGATAGAAAATGCTCAAACTCATTAACGACAGAGTAAAAACCAACTATCAAAAATTAAAAGTACTTGTGCCCTATCTTATTTTTTAATTCAACAGAATTAATTGATTGAAGCAATAATCCATAATAAGAGTGTTGTAGTTAGATAGAACCCAGGAATAAATTTTCTTATTGATAAAGAATTCAACTCTTTGATTTTTGTACCGATGAATAATCCAATATTAGCAGTAAACAATCCGCTTAATAACGTTGCCGGAATTACCGTCACTAAAGTATAGTTAAGAATCTTATCCAACCCACCTGCAATCCAGTTAGGCTCTTGGAAAACTGCGAATGCAACAAACAAGAAACCGATCATTCCAATAATATTTGTTAATACTCCAATTAAAGCTGTGTTAAGTGGTTTTTCCCAAATAGTTTTGAAAACAAGACTAGTTAGCAAATCAAAGGAACCCGCTAGTGACATTATTCCAGCCCACTGACATATAAAGAAACTATCGCTATAAGTTTTGTAGAAACAAACTACAAGACCAATCAATATGCTTGTTCCTGGAATATTAACAAGTTTTCTTCCTGTTGTAAGAATTAATATTGCAATCGCACAAACAACATAAATTGGTAAACCTATTATTTCAAAGAATCCCCAAATAGATCCAAGAACCAAAATCAAAATTATATCGGTGCTTTTCATAAACCTTCCTCCAATAATTAAAGAAGTTATGTAAGTCTATTTATTTGTTAAAATAAACCTCAAATTCTTTAGCTCAACCTGAGCTAGTATATAAATGGATATTAATCAGTTACGTAAGTTATGAAGGGTAAAGGTATTATTTTCTCGATTGTTGAATTGTCTGGCGATTTTGGTTGTAAAGTAAAATGACCGAATGAAAAATTTTATTTTGCCACATAAGATTGATAGATATTCGTCTTTTACATCTTTTTGCCTGCAAATAAAAGAGCTTATTAGAGAAGTAGCAACAGCCTTAGTAGGAGGATTTGAGAGGTGTAGATTATCTGGCGAAAAATAACAACCGGAACAAGCTATTACTAAATTATGTAAGCCGAAACTAGGGAAGTAAATCTTGCTGTGAGGAAAATCTATTTGCACCGTATGAGTCCTTCTTGATTAAAATATATTGATACGACTAATATTAAAACGATAAGGGAAACTCAAATATTCTACAAATAAAAGATAATCGTATGCTGTTATAGAGTCAACTAAAAACTTGAGAAACATTGCAAAATCAAACTTAATATCGATTGAAATGATTTTTTAAATGAGAGTTTAAGACTTACTATCCTAAGTCAGATGTGGTAACTTTTTTAAAAGTTAATAAGTTGGAGCAAGATTATTTCGAAAAAACTAGATAACTAATCAAACTGAGCGTAAATATCTTCATTCAAAATTAACGTTAAAAATGAGGATTTTTTTACGATCAAATGTATTATACGATAGCTCCTTGAATAAAAAAAAACCGCCAATTATGACGGGTTATAAATTATCTTATTAGATAATTATTTGTTAGAAAGAAGACGTACAGTTGGGGCACTTTGTTGCTTTAATCGAAATTGTATTGAAGCAAAAAGGACATTCTTTTGTGGTTGCTTTTGCCGGTACTTCTGCTTCTTTCTTTTTCATTTTGTTCATACCTTTTACAAGAATAAAAATTGCCCATGCAACAATTAAAAAGCTAATAACCGTATTAATGAAAGTGCCATAATTTACTGTAATTGCTCCCGCTTCCTGTGCTAGTTGTAAAGTTTCAAATGGACCGGGAACCGCTTGGAATTTTTACATCGGCGGTTATCAACCCGTACAAAAATGGTTAAAAGACCGCAAAGGTAGAACCCTCACAAATGAGGACATCGAGTATTATCAAAAAATCATCGTCGCAGTAACCGAAACTGACAGGTTGATGAAAGAGATTGAAAAAATCAATTTGGTTTAGAAAAACAATTCATTAAAGTAGTCATAAATTTTTCTATAGCAATCACTATGGCAGTACTCACGTAACCATTATGAATATTGGGGTTTATGAGTTTTTGATCTACTTTATAATCAGCAGGTTGCGGGTTCTTCCACAGGAATCCCTTCGGGAGAGTCCCATTGCCAGCTCAGTAAAAAGCTCGAGAACGATTTGTTTTCGGGCTTTTTTAGTTTTAAATAAATTCTATTATCTAACAAGCAGTGGTATTTTTTCTCCTTTTGCAGAGGAGGCAATTAATATATCCAACCTTTTTAATCTCGTCTTTTCTTGCTTTGCACTCATCACCCATCTGATTGAAATTTTTCTATAAGAAGGGGCTAACTTTTTAGTAAAAAACTGCCATGCTTTTTTATTCTTTTTGAATTTTCCCTCTAAACTTTTATCTAATTGAACAACCTTCTGTTCGTATGAATATATTTTTGATTTATGTTCTTGTCTTCTTCCGTAAGCTTCAATTCCTTCCGGTTTCATTAACCCGAGTTTAGTTAGGTTTTTCACCTTCTCAATATTTACTGCGCTCCAATTACTCTTCGGTTTCCGCGGTGTGAAGCGAATCATATAACTTTCGTCATTTATTGATTTTCTTATTCCGTCAATCCACCCGAAGCAAATAGCTTCATCAACAGATTCTGACCAGGTAATACTTTGCTTCCCGGTAGCTTTTTTGTAATAACCAATCCACATTTCATCAATTTTATTGTGATTTTTTTCAAACCATTTTCTTAAGTCTCTTTGAGTTTTAAAAAATTTAGGATGCATGCTTAACCTATTTTAGTTCTCAAGTCAATTTAGAATTCACGAATTGAATAATAAATCAAAACCCGAATCATTTTAATAATCCGGGTTTGGTAAACAACTTTGTGTTAATCTTTTATGTCAGCGAAGATGTACAAGCCGGACACCTAGTAGCTTTAATCGAAATTGTGTTGAAACAATAAGGGCATTCTTTCGTGGTTGCTTCTGCGGGAACCTCGGCTTCTTTCTTTTTTAGTTTGTTCATTCCTTTAACTAAGACAAAAATTGCCCAAGCAACAATCAAAAAGCTTATAACGGTATTAAAGAAAGCTCCGTAATTAACCGTAACTGCGCCGGCTTCTTGTGCTTGTTTCAATGTGTCGAAAGGACCCGGTATTGTACCTTCTCTAATTACAAAAAACAATTCCGAGAAATCTACACCCCCAACTAATAAACCTATCGGCGGCATTATTATATCGGAGACTAAAGATTTTACTATCGTACCAAATGCGGCACCAATGATAATACCGACTGCCATATCTACTACATTCCCCCGCATCGCAAATTCTTTGAACTCTTTTAGCATGAAGAATCTCCTTTATGTTGATAAGAAAAAATAGCAAAATTAATTTGACTGCGGAACAATAAATTTATCTTTTAAAACAACAAACCCATCGGGTGATGATGGGTTTGTCGGCAAGTAGTGAGAGTCTCCTCACTAATTATTGTTATTGGATAACAAAACTTATCAAAGAACATATTGATTATCAATACTAATACTTGACCGAGTAGGTTGTTGAACCATCGGCAGTAGAAGTAAAAATAATAATTTTGACTAGCCAATCCTGAACAGTAGAAGAACCTTTCAGATATTCAACAAGATAACTATTAGACAGAGCACCGACTACCGGGAGATCTGTAAGTACCAAGTCCGATGCATCTTGAGCAATAAATTTCTTTGTACCGCCTGTGCAGTCAGACATTTTCCAAGGTCTTTCGTGGTATTGACTCCAAGAACCGTTTAATCCTCGAGTAGTATCTGCAGGCCCGCTATATACGGTATGAACAGTTGCCAGACCGCCAATAGTGTTACACATTTGAGCTGTATTAAAACTTAGGTCTGAAGCCGGCTGAGTTGACTCATCCGTAAAATTGATAAATACTTTTGAAGCACCTGCTCTCCATGCAAAAGACTGGTGCGCATAAAGTACAGCCACCACACCGTTTTCGCCCCAAACACCGGGTGCAAAACCTGATGCCGCACTCTGAAGTGTTGTAGCATCCGGTCCCTCAAATCCATAAGTGCGGTATGTACCTGTATAACCTGAACGATTTAGATAAGTCGACAGGCTTGCAGAGGTTGTCATATTAAGTGCACCATTAACAGGTCCATCGTAACCAACGCAGCCAAACTGGACATCCAAACCACTTGCAGCAAGGGCTTGTGCAAAGCTAACGATATTATTAGCAACAACATCGGCTTCTTCCCACATACTACCGGAATTATCGACAGTGAAAACCACATCAGCCTTTAGAACATTACCGGTACTTACTTTAGTTAACAACAAACCTTTTGTAACCCCGTTTTGAGTAACGAAAATGTTTGAACCAGCCGGGTTTGATGCATTATAGAAAAGTGTAATCGGCTTTAATGTATTCGGATCAACCAGCCCTTGCAAATTCAACTTAATACGTTCGCCCTGAGCTTGAAAAGTGGCAGTAGGTTGAACATTATTCTTTGTTGGATTTGGTGGTGTTACATTAACCGGGTCAGCAGGAATATCTTTGTTCGAATTGTCGTCATCTTCTGCCTTATCACAACCGAAGAATACCAGCCCTATAATAACCAAAAGAATAAGTAGTAATTTTTTTGACATGACCCCTCCTATTGATGTGTTATAAATAATATTAAAAATTCTTGTTAGAATTGATTTCAAGATATACAAATAGCAAATTAGACACAATAATCTTCTTAACAATTGCTTTGTTATCAAGCCGTGATATATGATTAATTATTTTGGTAGGTAGTAGAGCTGCTGAAATTTCCGAAGGATTTTTTAATCTTTAATAACAGCTTTTCCGCATCAATTTCGCTGAATTTTAATTCAGTCAATTTATCGTATTTAACCGCTAAACCATAAGTTGATTTGTAAACGATTGAGGGGAGGTTACTTTCTTCTGTGATTAGGGTCACCGGTAAAAGAACTAGTATATCAAAAAGTGCTAATTCTAAAATTTCTTTAAACTGTTTCCCGTTAAGCTCAGTTATAGAAATACCGGGTTCAACTTTTTTTATTTTCTTTTGATGTTTAAACTCATGAACAAATTGATCATTCAATAAGTTTATTGCCGCTTC
>CAYLVF010000028.1:0-13788 GCA_964387045.1 uncultured Melioribacter sp.
TGTTTGTAAAAATGAATATGAAGATTATTGTTAATAATTTTCTCATTACTTAACTCCATAATTTATTAAAGGCACACAGTTTTTCATGTGTGCCCGCTTATCCAAATCTACTTGATCAATAAAAGTTTTTTTGTATCCGTATATTTTCCGGCAGTTATTTTATAAATGTAAATTCCACTTGAATAATTGCTCGCATCAAATTCAATTTTGTATTCTCCCGGATGTAATTGTTTGTTAATCAATGTTCTTAATTCTCTTCCAAGAATATCATAAACAATTAATTTTACGTTTGACGTTTCACTTTTCACGTTTGGTGGTATTGAAAATTTTATTGTTGTGCTTGGATTAAACGGATTCGGATAATTTTGATAAAGTGTAAATGAACTCGGCAGTTCTTCTTTTGCTTCTTCTTCAACTCCGACTATTGTGCTGAAATTTCTTTGATACTCTTCGTGAATGTACTCAATTGTTTCTCTCGCTACTGTTATTGAGTTCAATGCATCCGTTCCTCTACCGACTGTGTAAGCAACTATTATATCCATCGGTTCGTTTTTACGGAGTGTAAATTTTCCGGTGCTTGTTAAATCTCTTTGATCCGCAGGTGCATTGTTAATCCATCCATAATTCGCAACCGGGTCACCGCTGTACCAGAAAAAAGGATTAATAGTAGAACAATCTGCATCTCCCCTCACTTCGCTAAAATACCAATCACATGGGTCAATTTGATCACCAAAGCGAGTTAAACCAAGCATATTATTCCTTGCCTCTGTTTTATTTGTTGGTAAAGTCATTATGGGATCTCCGCTTAGTAAAGCTAGATATGAATTCATTTTGCCGTTCTTATATCCGGTAAATGCTTGTTCGCCTAAATCCGGGCCCAGTCTATTATACCCGATATCATTCGGATCATTTGATTTTATTAACGGACCCTGAACAATTGTTTTAAAAACTGATTGTGGATTTATACCAAAGCTTTCATCTGCTGAGTCATTGTAAGTGTACCCGCTTTCAATAAGCGTATCGCTCCCTGAAAGATCATCCAGGAAATCTGAACCGAGATCACAATCCGAATAAATTGAGAAGATAACTTCTGTCAAAGAATCCGGCTCCGATGAATTTCCTAACCCTTTGTACAGAATTGAGTAGCGGACAAAAACTACATCGTCTAAAATTGTATTTCTATTGGATACAAATACAGTCTGCCTTATTTCTATCCCAAGCGGTTCAACGGTACTCCAATTTCTCTCATTACTTAGTTTTCCGTCATTATAAACCGTAAACAAAGACGCATCATAAAGTACATCCGGTTTGTCCTCGTCCGAGTCCCATTGACCGTTACCATTTTTATCAATAGGATTATAAACTCCGTCATTATCGCCGTCATAAAAATACGCACCTTTTTCAACAGCGGTTTTCCAATTTTGCCATGCTTCGCCGAAAGGGGGATCTGATTTTTTCACAACATAAATAATATTTTTAGAATCTTCAGGATCATCTCCAATATTTCCCGCTTGATAATCTCCGCTTGGAGCTGGCTCAGGCTCACCAGATTTATTTGCCCAAAGAGTTGTATTCGTATAGCCGGAGAGATAGAATCCGGAGAAAAAGAAAATTACTTCACCATCATAAGTGGCGCTCCTATTTTCAAGTGAACTGGCTTCAGCTAGAATTCCGTTATTGCCTAAAGGAAAATAGATTCTGTTGTTTCGAACACCAACCTCGGTTGAGTCTTCGTTGAAGGTTATTATTTGGGCGGTAAGTAAAATTGAAAATAGAAGGTAAAGGATTGTGCAGAGGAATCTTTTCATTGTATACTCCAAAATCCATTCAAATTTTTCTTAATTAATCTTATCAAAAAAAGAACATAACTGCAATAGTTCAGCTTAGTTTTATTGCATTTCACACTAATAAGTCGACTGAATCTCTTATTTCCAAGGAACTCCCCTTAATTCAACTCGTCTTAAATCCCAGATTATCAATTAATTAATTTGATGACTCAGCTCAATCCATTATTTTAGTAATACTTTTAAGAAATGTTGGGAGGAAATTAATGAATGCACTTGAAGTAAAGAATCTTACCAAAACATTCGACAAGGTTGTTGCGGTTGATAACGCTTCGTTCGAAGTACCGGAAGGAAGTATATTCGGACTTATCGGCAGAAACGGCGCAGGTAAAACGACAACAATTAGAATGATGATGAACATTTATCTTCCCGATAGCGGTGAAGTTTTACTGCGTGGGGAGAAAGTCGATCATCGCTTTAAAGACAAAGTCGGTTACTTACCCGAAGAACGAGGACTTTATAAAAAATCAAAAGTGATGGATATACTTCTTTACTTTGCCGAACTGAAAGGAAAAAAAGGAAAAGATGTCCAAAAGAAAGCCGAAGAATATTTAGAACGATTCGAATTGCTTGACAGAAAGACCGCAAAAATTGAAGACCTTTCAAAAGGTAATCAACAGAAAGTACAGTTCATCTCAACAATCTTACATGATCCCGAATTTATAATTTTAGACGAACCTTTCTCGGGACTCGATCCGATCAACACAAACTTGTTAAAAGAAATTATACTCGACTTAAAGAAACAAGGTAAAGTAATAATCTTCTCAACTCATTTAATGGATTTTGCAGAAAGAATGTGTGATCACATAACTATGATTGATCACGGAAAAATTATTTTGAAAGGAAAGCTGAGCGAAATCAAATCAAAGTATGCTCAAGAAAATATTAGTCTAAACTATGAAGGCGATATTTCATTTTTAAACTCACATCCATTAGTAGATAAGATTGAAGATTTCGGTAATACAACCGGAATAAGAATTAAAGATGCATCAAAAACTCAAGAGCTGTTAAAACTGCTTGTCGATAACAAAGTTAAAGTAAAAAGATTCGATGCAAACGATATTACGCTTCATGAAATTTTTATTTCACTTGCCGGTAAAGTTGAGGGCGAACAATTAACCGCGGGGGTGGCAAATGTTTAGTTTTGATAAAACATTAACCGTTATTAAAAGAGAATTAAGAGATAAACTTATTTCAAAATCATTTGTAATAATGACTTTGCTTCTTCCGATTTTCATGTTCGGGATACTCGGCTTTCAAACTTTTTTGTTAACTCAAGAAAGTGATGAAGGAACAACAATTGAACTTATCAGCGAAGATGCAAAAGTATTGGACAACATTCAAAAAGTCTTTCAAGAAAGAACTTTCATTCAAAACGGATATTACAAAGTAAGTTACTCTCAAAAAGATAGAGAACAATTACAAAATTTTTTGGAAGAGAAAAGAACAGATTTATTAAGCGATAAACTAACTGCTATAATATTTGTTCCGCAAACTGCGCTGAATAATAAAGATGTTGAATATTATTCAAAGAATCCAAACAACAGAACAGTGTTTGATAAGCTGCGCGATATGATAAATAACGCACTTGTCGAAACTTATTTTGAGGACAAAAACTTTTCGCAAGAGGAAATTCAATTTGCCGGAATGAGAGTCGGGTTTAATACTTTCAGAGTTTCTACCGATAAAGATGCCCAAGAAGAGGGAGTCGGTAATTTAATTGCATCTTTCTTGTTTACTTTTCTTCTTTATTTCAGTTTGATATTTCTCGGTACTATGATGATGCGCGCAGTTGTTGAAGAAAAAACATCAAAAATTGTTGAAGTACTTTTGTCATCTTGTTCAAGCAAAGATTTAATGACCGGGAAAATTTTAGGAACCGGCATCACGGGTCTAATACAAATGTTTATTTGGCTGCTTCCTGTTATTATGTTGATTACAACTTCTGTTTTTACACTTCCCGCCGATTTTAACCTCAAACTTGATATGGGAATGATTCTTTATTTCTTGGTTAATTACTTTATCGGTTTGATGACATTCTTAGGATTGTTTGCTTCTGTCGGTGCTATTTTCGATAATGATCAAGATGCGCAGTCAGGTATCTGGCCTATAATGATGTTGATAATGATTCCGTTTTTTATTGCAATCACTTCACAGAATAATCCCGATAGTACTTTGATTAAGATTTCTTCATTTGTTCCGTTCTCGTCAATAATTGTTATGCCGGCAAGAATGACTTTGGTTGAAGTTCCGTTGTGGCAATTGTTGGCAGCAATTGTAATTAATATTGCAACATTCTTTGGAATCTTTATGCTTGCCGGAAAAATTTATCGTGTTGGTATTTTAAGAACCGGCAAAAAACCAAGCTGGGCTGAAGTTGTGAAATGGTTTAAGTATCAGTATTAGTTTTTCATTGCGCCTTTGCGTCCTTGCGGTAATGATTAATTGATTCACCGCTAAGGCGCGAAGACGCAAAGTAAAAAAATGAAGTACAACGAACTCATACAACCACTTATCGAAAAACTTTACAAAGATTTTTCGATTGATAAAGAAAATCTTCCTGTTAAGAAAGATTATGCGGAAGAGTTAAAAATTATAAAAGAATTTTTATCAAAACGAATCACGGAGTTAATGATAAAAAACCAAGAAAAATTTTTCAACACACTTTACAGAATTGATGTAAGTGAAAGCAAGGTTGCACAAGTATTAAACACTTCTAAAAATGTTTCCGATGATCTCGCCGACTTGATAATTGAAAGACAACTTCAGCGATTGAAAACCCAAATGCTTTATAAAGCCGGGCAATTATAATTATTATTTAACCATCAAGCCGCTAACTCTCTGATCAATTTTCTTTTTGCAATCGGCAGCACAGTTTCAATAAAAGGAAAATCAATATCGATGTAGATATTGTAAGCGGCAGGATTCGGTAAATCGGGAAATCTTTTTATTAAATCAATTTTTATATCTTCGGGTTTCATCTCGTATTTATTGCTTGACCCAATTGCTTCGATAAGTTTTGTTTTTAATGTATGATACTGATCGTCTTCGGCGGGAAAAAGAGTCATTTCATATCGATAAACTAATAACGTTTCTTCTTCATTATCCGGAATTATAAAATATCCTTCCTTTCTATATATAGGAAGAATACCGATTTCTTTTACCTTCATGTTCTTATCGATAAAGTCGAAAATAGCTTTCCCTTCATCAATAACTTCTTTTAATTTAGGTATAGCCCAGTTAATGAAATCAAAAACGATTTTAATTTTATCCTCGGACAACTCGTTCTTTTCATAAACCACTTTTTTACTTTCCAAATCAAACCCGATTAATTTTTCAGGAAGCCGGTCAGTCAATTCAAATTTTTTGTTGATGATATCATTCAATAAATTATATGTGTTTATAAGTTCGGCAAAATCGGGATAAAGCCTATTCTTGTGAAGAAAATCACCGGCTTCTTTAATCGCGGCAAGAAATTTATATCTGCTAAGTTCCATATCATTTGCAGCTTGAAGAAAAATATCGAGTGGTAGTGGCTTCATAATAAAATCTCCTTATAATTCATAAAGAATTTGAATGCGTCCTAACTATTGTGCGAACTTATTACCTCTAAAAAGATTTGAAAAATCCCACTATATTTAATAAAGTTGCATTTACTTGTAAGATTACATTTATAATATCGATTAAAGATATAAGACGCAATATATTTTTATATCCCGTGTTTTCATTGAGACTGAATTGCTTATTAGTATATATTATTATTTACTTTAAATAGAATTAGGAGTTAATATGGAAACAGTAATCGATCACAACCAATTATATCGTTTGCCTTGGACACTTCCCGACAATGCAATCTCATGGCTGGAACCCACTTCGGTTTGTAATCTTGCATGCGATGGCTGTTACCGCGACAACGTCAAAGATTCTCATAAAACTTTTGAAGAAGTAAAGCGCGAACTAGATGTTTTTCAAAGACTCAGAAAATCCGACTGCATTTCCATAGCCGGCGGCGATCCTCTTCTTTATCCACAAATAGTAGAATTAGTTGCAGAGATAAAATCACGCGGCATAAAGCCGATAATAAATACCAACGGCAAAGCATTAACAAAAGAATTTTTGCATGAATTAAAGTTAGCCGGAGTATATGGTTTTACTTTTCATGTTGACAGCAAACAAGGAAGACCGGGCGAATGGAAAGAAAAAAACGAATTGGAGCTTAACGAACTTCGACTTCAATATGCACAGATGCTTGCAGATGAAGGGGGAATTGCATGTTCGTTTAACTCAACCGTTTATGATGATACACTTCAATACATTCCGGGAATGATTGAGTGGGCTCATAAGCATATTGATATTGTTCACACGATGGTATTCATTGCTTTCCGATATGTTGTACCCGACATGCCGTTTGATTGGTTTGCCGGCGGACAAAAAGTTGATTGGCAAAACATTATGTATCACTCAAATGAAAAAAGAAGAGTTGATATTAAATCCACAGATATGGTTAAGATAGTAAGAGAAAAATTCCCGGAGTTTTCACCTGCCGCTTATTTAAATGGAACAGAACAGCCCGATTCATTTAAGTGGCTTTTAACAAACAGAATTGGTAATAGCAAAAAAATATTCGGTTATTTCGGACCAAAGTTTCTCGAATTAGTTATGAGTTTTCATCACTTTACTCAAGGAACATATTTATCTTATGCTTCTCCTAAAACTTCACGGCTGGGTCGTTCTACATTATTTTTTCTTTGGATGTTTGATAGGGGATTAAGAAAATCATTCAAAAATTATCTCGGTTATATTTTAAAGAATCCATTCAGAATATTTAAGAAAGCTCATATGCAGTCAATTTTATTTATCCAACCGGTTGATGTTGATGAGATGGGAAATCAAAATATGTGTGACGGTTGTCCCGATATTACCGTACATGAAGATAGATTAGTCTGGTCTTGCCGTTTGGAAGAACCGAAACAATTTGGAACCTTTCTCAGATCAGTTCCGAAGCAATAGATCATGCAATTGAATTGTGAATAATAATGCAACGGTATTAAAATTCTTCAAACTCCGGATTCCATGCTGATCAAATTGCGCATCACTGAGAATTCTATTTAATACTTATAACCGGTTTAATGGTTTTAAACTATATTGCAAAATGATTTCTATAATAATTTAGTGCACGGACTCATTAATTAATAATTTACTGTTATGGATTATCAAATAGAAAAACGATACGAACGGCTTATCAACTTTTTAACCGAT
Organism: uncultured Melioribacter sp.; assembly: GCA_964387045.1. Classification (GTDB taxonomy): domain Bacteria; phylum Bacteroidota; class Ignavibacteria; order Ignavibacteriales; family Melioribacteraceae; genus SURF-28. The sequence goes on from CAYLVF010000028.1 coordinate 7,104, forward strand.
TATATCTATACGGTAAAAATAGAGAACGGAAAAGTTGTTGATACTTTTCACGGGCTCGGTTGCGTTAATGTTACAGGCTATACTTCCGAAGATTATAAAAAAGATCCCGAGCTATGGTATCGTATGGTTCATGAAAAAGACAGTAAGAAAGTTTTAGCACAAGCGCAGAGAGCCTTAAAGGGTGAAGATGTTGAACCGATTGAACATAGAATTATTCATCGGGATGGCTCCGTGCGATGGGTGCGAAATAGTATTGTAATTACAAGAGATGAACACGGCAACCCAATTTATTACGATGGTTTGATAAACGATTTAACAAGTTTGAAAAAAGCAGAAGAAGCTGCCGAGATTCGTAAACAGCAATTAATTCAAACCGAGAAAATGGCTTCGCTGGGTGTTTTAATTTCCGGCATAGCCCATGAAATAAATAATCCGAATAATTATATTCTTCTTAATATTCAGCTATTCCAAAAAATTTGGAAAGACATTCAACCAATACTGGAAGACTACTTTAAAGAAAACGGTGATTTTGTTTTAGCCGGAATGTTGTACAGCCGGGCTTCTCAAAAAATCAATCATTCGCTTGAAGGAATTTTAAGCGGTTCTGTAAGAATTCAAAAAATTGTAAGCAGTTTAACCGATTATGCTAAACTTGATTCGGGTAAACTTGATGAAGATGTTGATGTAAACAAAGTAGTGGATATGGCAGTAACTATAACTAACAATATGATTCAAAAATCGACATCAAAATTTTCAATTAAGTACGAAAAAAATCTGCCCAAGATAAAAGGTAATTCTCAACAACTTGAACAAGTTGCTATTAATTTAATAACAAATGCTTGTCAATCACTAAAAAACAGAAATGGTTCAATAAAAGTTGTGACAGGAATTGATCAAAATAATTCCCTTACAATAAAAGTTGAAGACGAGGGAGTAGGAATAAAAGAAAAAAATCTGAAGCATATTATGGACCCTTTTTATACAACAAAACGTGACAGCGGCGGAACGGGTTTGGGGTTGTCTATTTCATATAATATTATAAAAAATCATAATGGTGATTTATCTTTGAAAAGTGAATCCGGTAAGGGTACAACTGCTTTGGTATCACTGCCGATTAATTAAACGAAAATAAAATGAAACCAAAAATTAGACCGGATAAACCGATTCTTCTAGTTGATGATGAAGAACATTTTTTGTTAAGTGCCGAGTTAACAATTTCATCAAACGGTATTAAGAATATTGAAACATGCAGTGACAGCAGAAATGTTTTGTCACTTCTTTCAAAAAAAGAGTATTCTATTGTTGTACTTGATATTAACATGCCGTTTGTTTCCGGTGCCGAACTTCTTCCTCAAATTGTAAAAAATTATCCTGAGATTCCCGTAATTGTTATCACAGCTGTTAATAATGTTGATAGTGCTGTTCATTCAATGAAAGAAGGTGCTTTCGATTATGTTGTCAAACCGGTTGATGATACGCGTCTGTTAGCTACAATTAAACGCGGTTTAGAATTAACCGAGATGCGAAATGAGAATAAGCTTCTTAAAGAATCGCTGTTAAAAGAAAAGCTAGAGCATCCGGAATCGTTTGAACATATTATAACAACAAGCGGTTCGATGCGGGCAATATTTCGTTACATTGAAGCAATAGCAAAGACAAACCTTCCTGTTTTAATAACAGGTGAAACGGGAACGGGAAAGGAACTAATAGCTCAAGCGGTTCATAATAACAGCGGAAGAAGAGGGGAGCTTATCCCGGTTAACGTTGCCGGTGTTGACGATAATCTTTTTTCGGATACTTTGTTCGGACATAAGAAAGGAGCTTTTACCGGAGCAGATATCGAACGGAAGGGATTAATAGAAAAAGCTGAAGACGGCACTTTATTTCTTGATGAAATTGGAGACCTCAGCATTGAATCACAAGTAAAATTATTAAGGTTATTACAGGACGGAAAATATTATCCGCTTGGTTCCGATATAGCAAAACTTTCTAACGCAAGAATTATTGTAGCAACAAACCGCGATATCAAATCGATGCAAAATGGTGAAGGTTTTAGACAAGATTTATATTATAGATTAAGGTCGCATCATATTCAAATTCCACCCTTACGCGAGAGAAAAAAAGATATTCCTTTTTTAATTGATTACTTTCTAATTAAAGCTGCCAATGAACTTGGTAAGAAAAAACCTCATCCGCCGAAAGAACTTTTTACTTTGTTAAGTAATTATCATTTCCCCGGAAATGTCCGCGAACTTGAAGGAATTATTTTTGATGCGGTTAGCCTGCATAAATCCGGGATATTATCTTTAGAACTAATTAGGAAAAAATTATCCGACCATCTGATTACAAAGCCGATTCAGAAAAGAAACGGAGATGAAGTTGATGAACAACCTATTACAATTACAGGCAGATTTCCATCATTAAAGGAAACCGAAGATTCTCTGATTTATGAAGCTCTAAAAAGAGCAGACGGAAATCAAACTATTGCTGCTGAATTATTGGGAATTTCCAGAAGAGCACTGAATAATCGCTTGCAGCGGAAAAAAGAATAAATAAGACAGCACCTCCGCTAATGGTGCCACATTTCTTCCTATCGAAATTTTTTCAAAGTTCTCCAACTTGTTAATATTAAATAACTTACAGCGATTCCGCAATATTGCTGTGAATTTTTGTGGCATCTTTTTGAATTCATGAAATTCAGCATATCACTCTCTAACATATTGAAATAGAATAACTTAGCTGTATTGCTAATCTTTGGCATATCGATTGTTTATTAAATAGTGAGTTGATCAGAAAAGGAGGCAAAATGAAAACGATCAAATTATATATAGTCTTATTTGCAATGATGGTAATGACTGCGTCAAATTCAATGGCTCAGCGCAATGAGAATTTTTCGGAATTAGTTACAAAGAATATTATCGAATCATTGAAACATGATATTGAAGGTGTTGTTGAGGCTTCAATTTATAACTCAATATTCTTATCGAAATATTATCCGGAAGCAAAGATAAATAGAGTATTAGATGAGCTTAACAAAATTATTGTTCACTCAAACAATCCCGCCTTACGTTATAAAGCTCAACTAGCCGTATTATATATTTCGAATTACAGCAGCGACGAGTTAAACTTGGACAATTTCAAAGATGATCAGACAGAATTATTCCGGGTTATTTCGGATAAACTGCAAGATACATTTTTAGTATCAAGTAATAAATAATCGAAAGTTCCATCCTCCCTGTACCGGCTTATGGAGTTCGTGGGGTCTCCTGAGCCGGTCTTTTATTTTAAATCCTAAATCCTAATCCGTTAGCTAACAGACGAAATCCTAAACAAATTCTAAGTTCAAAATCAGAAAAATGATTTTGCTTTCTCGGAGAAGAATTGATGAATCAAATAACTGGGAAATAAAAATAATCAGACAAAACCTCTTAAAGATGACCCGAATATCTTCTTTATATATATTACCTCCCAGATAATATATTACTTGTCAAGTTAAAGATGCAAACCTACATTACACGCGAACAAGATTACGCACTTCGTATTACATCTGCTCTTGCCGCACTTAAGCCAAACGAACAACTTTCCGTAAATGAACTTTCCAAAAGATTATTTATTTCAAAAAGCTTTGCAGCTCGTATTGTTCATAAACTTACAAAGAACGGTATACTTTCAACAACACAAGGAAAACTTGGCGGCGTATCATTAAATAAAAATCCAAAGAAACTCTCTCTTTTTGAAGTGCTGGATACTGTCGGATTCAAAACAAAATTCAATCAATGTCTTGATGATAGATTTCATTGTGTGTTTTCAAATAAATGTTTATTCCATTCTTTTTTTGATGAAGAAGAAAAAAAACTTCACGATAGATTAAAAGAAAAAATGATTTCCGAATTTGTTGTAGAATAGTTTTATAAAAACATATGATGAATGTAGAATTATAATATTAGGAAACAACTACTTATAATAAACGGAGGTAAACTTAATGGATGTTGAAATATTAGCCCGTATCCAGTTTGCATTTACAATTGCCTTCCACTACATATTCCCGCCGTTAAGTATAGGTTTGGGAGTTCTTCTTGTAATTATGGAAGGTATGTACTTAAAAACAAAAAATCCCCTTTACGAAAGAATGACGAAATTCTGGGTTAAGGTATTCGCATTGACATTCGCTATTGGTGTGGCGAGCGGTATTGTTATGGAATTTGAATTCGGTACTAATTGGGCAACCTATTCAAGATTTGTTGGTGATGTTTTCGGAAGTGCACTTGCTGCCGAAGGTATATTTGCTTTCTTTCTTGAATCCGGTTTTCTTGCAGTTTTAGTTTTCGGCTGGGATAAAGTAAGTCCACGTGTGCATTTCTTTTCAACTATAATGGTTTCGCTCGGCTCAATGTTAAGTGCCGTTTGGATTGTAGTTGCTAATTCTTGGATGCAAACACCGGCTGGTTTTCATGTTGTAGGCGAAGGGTTAAATGCTCGGGCAGAAATTACAGATTTCTGGACAATGGTTTTTAATCCGTCTTCTATGGAAAGATTATCACATGTACTTTCCGGCTGCTGGCTAGCCGGCGCTTTTTTGGTAATTAGCGTTAGTGCATATTATTTAATTAGAAAAAAACATGTTGAGTTTGCTAAAGCATCAATGAAAATTGCATTAGGATTAGCACTGTTTGCTTCCTTATTTCAACTGTTTACTGGACATCAAAGCGCAATCGGTGTTAGTAAAAACCAACCGGCTAAATTAGCTGCTTATGAAGCACATTTTGATTCATCTGCTGCCGCACCTCTTTATTTATTCGGATGGGTTGATGAACAAAAACAGGAAGTAAAATTTGGTGTGGCAGTCCCGGGATTGTTAAGTTATTTGCTCTATGGAGATACTAAAAGAGAAATTACCGGATTAAATGCATTTAACCCGGAAGACAGACCGCCTGTTAATATCGTATTCCAGGCATATCATTTTATGGTAGCTATTGGATTCTTTTTAATTGCAATTAGTATTCTCAGTCTGATTTATCTTAAGCGAAATAAACTTTTTGAAACAAGATGGCTGCTTTGGATTTTAGTTTTTTCTGTTCTTGGTCCGCAAATCGCAAATCAAATTGGATGGATTGCAGCCGAAGTAGGAAGGCAGCCATGGATTGTATACGGATTACTTAGAACTTCCGATGCGTTATCTAAAGTAGTTGAAGCTAATCAAGTTATATTCTCATTGATACTCTTTTTTGTAATTTATTCCTTGCTGTTTGTTTTATTCATTTATCTACTTAATGAAAAAATTCAACACGGACCGGAAGAACCTGATACAATTTCTTCCGAATATGAAAAACAAAAAGGAGTATTAAACCATTCATAAAAATTAAAGATGAGGATGAATAATGGAATTCACATTTGACTTAAATACAATTTGGTTCATTTTAATCGGAGTATTGCTTACCGGTTATGCAATACTTGACGGCTTTGACTTGGGTGTCGGTTCGCTTCATCTTCTTGTTAAAGATGATGCCGAACGAAGAATTATGCTGAACTCAATTGGTCCTGTTTGGGATGGCAACGAAGTATGGCTAGTAACAGGAGGGGGTGCATTATTTGCTGCTTTCCCGCATGTTTATGCAACTGTATTTTCGGGATTCTATACAGCATTTATGCTTTTGTTAGCCGGGTTAATTTTTCGTGCCGTTGCTATCGAATTTAGAAGTAAACGACCTAGCAAGCGTTGGAGAAGCGCATGGGATATAGCTTTTAGTGTTTCAAGTATTTTAATTGCTTTATTAATGGGAGTTGCACTTGGAAATATTGTAACCGGAATTCCGCTTGCAGCCGATAAAGAATTTGCAGGTAATTTTTGGACTCTAGTTAATCCTTACACTCTTTTAGTTGGAATTACAACACTATCCTTATTTATGATGCACGGTGCTATTTATGCGGTACTAAAAACCGAGGGTGCACTTCAAGAAAAAGTAAGAGGATGGGTTAACAATACAATAATATTTTTTGTCATAATGTATGTAACAACAACAATGGCAACATTAATATATTTTCCGCATATGTTGGATCATTTTAAAAACTCGCCTCTATTTTTTGTTGTGGCAATATTGAACATGCTTGCGATTGCCAATATTCCGAGAGAAATACATCACAAAAGAGAATTTAGAGCATTTCTTTCATCGGCGGCAAGTATTGCAGCATTGTTAACAATTTTTGCAATTGGTTTATTCCCGAATATTGTTTTATCAACTCCCAATCCTGAATTGTCATTAAATATTTATAATGCCGCCTCTTCACAAAAGACACTTAACATTATGTTGATTATGGCAATCATAGGAATTCCTTTTGTACTTGCTTATACAATAAGTATTTATTGGATATTCAGAGGAAAGGTTAAATTAGATGCAATGAGTTATTAAGTTAAAAAAATCCCCGGGATTTGCCAGTTTAAAAAGTGAACCATGAATTCTTGATTCAACTTTTGTTTTTGAAAAATCCCGGGGATTTATAATTGCATCATTTCAGTCATTCATTTCACTTTGATACACTTCAATATTTTTAAAGACCCATTATCGGCTGAAATCAAAATATTTTACTGGTATCACTTTTGCCTCTTACTCCTTGATTAAAATATCGACTATTAAAAAGAGGTAAAGATGAAAACCAGATTCACTCTGTTTTTCATCGTCGCACTCAT
>CAYLVF010000029.1:0-13748 GCA_964387045.1 uncultured Melioribacter sp.
CGGATTATATATTTACAAATTAACTTCGGGTAATTTTACAGACAGCAAAAAGATGATGATTTTAAAATAATCTCATAAAATCATATAACAATTTTCCCGCGACTAATGCTGCATATTTAATTCCTGTAGTTGCGGGAGTTTTTATTATTCAATAGGTATGAATTTTTCTTCTTACTCAAGCTCTTGCAAATCCGCAGATACTTTATCGGCAAGTTCTTTTTCGGAAATTCCTTCCAATTTTAGCACGGAAAACTTCGTTTAGTTTATGAATGCAACCCGATGGCTTTTATTGTCGAAGCTGCCGGTGGAAAAGCTACCGATGGAAAAAAGAAAAGAATCCTTGAATATAAACCAACCGAGCTTCATCAACGTGTGCCGATTTATATCGGAAGTAAAGATGATATAGATTTGCTAGAAAAATTTATTGAAGAAGAGGAGGTAGCAGTTACCGAATCTTAGGTAGAGGAGAAATCCCCGGAATTTATCAAAAACAAAAATGAAACCTAAATTTTAGTTAATTAGTATTTATACTTGAAAAATCCCGGGGATTTTTTTACACAGTATACTTGGCAATATACTCTTCGGGAATTTTAGCGGGTCGTCCGGTTTCAATATTAATCATAGTATAAATAAACTGTCCGTCTGCTGCTACCTTCCCTGTTTCTTTTTTTACTATTTCGAAATTCACAATACTTTGTGATCGGTTAAACGAATCAACCTGTGTTCGTACGACAATTTTATCAGTCAGAACCAAAGCGCGTTTATAATTTATATTTACGTTTGAGACAACCCAAGTAAATCCAAGCTTTAAAAAATCTTCCATAGTCACTTTATAATCTTTTCGCATTTGATCATAACGTGCGGCGAGTACATAATCCAAATATTTTGAATTGTGTACATGGTTATTCATGTCAATATCATCCGGTCGTATTGTAAGTTCTGTTTCGAAAATTGAGTATTGGTTGTTCATTTTATTATCTCGCGTAACCTCGAAGGTAAATACAAGCTACCTTCGAGGTTTTAATGTGTACTTTTTTTTGATGATTAGATTTTCGAAATAAACTCTAATCTCCAACAGATAAAATACTTTGCAATTCTTCATCGCTTACATTCAGCAACTCATTAACTATTAATTTTGGTGTAAGAATTTTCCAATTATTATCCTTGCTGAAAACTTCCTTGAATACCGGTAAAGCCGATTCAAGTTCACCAATATTAGTTAATGTAACAGCACGCCAAAATTTCATTTCAAGATTTTCCGGAAACAATTCTTCTGCCGCTGAATATTCTTTCATAGCTAATTCCATATCGTTTTGTTCAATTGCTAAATCACCTTTGTTCATATGCTCGTAGGCTAGATGTACTCTGTATAATCTTCTTAATTCAACTAAGGGTTCGGTATGATCTTCAACGTGAAGATCGACTAAACGGTCTTCCCATACTTTACCGGTCGTTTCTGCTTTAACAACGAGTAAAGCTGCAGATTGTTTACCTCTTATATCTCCTCCGGCTTCTTCAGCGGCTTCAAGCGTTAACAATAACCTATCCGCCAGACTTCCTTGTGAATTTTCAAAAGTTTCTTTCATAACAGACCAAACAGTTTCATTTCGCATAAGGTTTGCCTGAACGGAAAATTGATTTCCTTCAATTTGTCCGGCTTCGGGGGTACATTTTCGCCCTGTATATGCAGCAACGTTTCCTTTTGAATCGAGAACAGCTAATTGCCTGAAATCTCTTCCTTCATCTTCCGCAATAAGTTTGTCTAAAACTTCTTTGGCAGTATAACCTTCTTTTAACAGGGCTAAGCCATCAGGTCCAAAAGAGACATTAACAAAAGATTGAGTAGCAATTACACCAACACCTGCTTCACCCCAGGAAACAATTGTGCCTACGGAAAACCAATGCGATTGTACTGCAACACCCATTTCGCCGGTAAGAGTATCACGGGCAACTATGCTGTAAGTGTGTGCTAAAGGATTACTGCTGAAAAATGTTTGTGCCTGCAAAGTAATTAACAATAATAAAAATGATAATATCGTTTTCATTAGAGTTTCCTAATTTGTTATTTCCAATTTATTTCTTTTCTGTTGATCGGCATCGTCATACATCGGCAGCCTCCGCCGCCTCTTGCAAGTTCGGCACCTTCAATAGTTATAACGCATTTTTTTAAATTAGCAGTGTCGTGTTTGGATAAATCATCGGACTTAATTACTTCGTAGCCGTTTTTATTCAAAGCCTCTACAGTATAATTATTTCTACCGTATCCAAGAACTTTACCCGGCGCTAAAGCGAAAAAGTTTGCACCGCTGTGCCATTGCTCCCGTTCTTGAATCCAATCATCCGAATTACCGCCGCACGAAATTGAGTTGAGATCAATTTTTAATTTTCTTAGTGCATCAGGTATGTTTTTTTCTTCTCTTATCCACGCAACTTTACCGTTATCAACTTTTATATGAACTGTTACATAATTATGCTGATTAAATACAACCGGATCATAACTTAGACAAGTATCCTTATCAAGCATCGTAAAAACCATATCAAGATGGATAAATGACTCAATTGTAGTAGGTAGCTCTTGAACAATGATATGTTTTGTTCTTTTTAGTTTCTTGAATTCGTCAATTAAGAAATCAATTCCTTGAACTGTTGTACGTGCACTTAACCCGATACAGATTATATCATCCCTTATTAGAAGTATATCGCCGCCTTCATATGAAATTGAAGGTGAATAATTAATTTGTTTAACCGGGTTAATTGTTTCCGTCTTAAGATCGGGATGATAATTGAAAATTGCTTCCATAATAATTGCTTCACGTTCGCGTACCGGACTGCTCATTTTAGCAATAAAAATTTTTTCGCCAACCGAGATAGATGCATCGCGTGTAAAGAAAAAATTATGTAGCGGAGGCATGGCATATCTTTCTTTACTTAAAAATTTTGTAAGAGTGTCTTTTACAATTGGTACACCTTCTATTAGCTGCCGTGATAATTCTTTTGGTGTAAGTGTTATTAGATAGTCATGCAGGCAATCAACATTTTCATTGGAACAAATTTTATCGAGAATGTAATCTCTCGCCTCATCAATCTTTAAAACATTCTTAAGTAGATCGGAAACCTCGTAAACTTTTGTAAATCGATTCAAAACAGATTTGAACTGCTTGTATTCTTTTTTAGCAACAGCAAGATTTAAAATGTCACTATAAAGTGCACGTTCGGCATTCAGAGGGGTCATGTTCTCAACTTCATGCCCCGGTGTATGAATTATAACACCTTGAAGTTCGCCTATTTCGGATGAAACATTTATTTTCATAAAACTCCGGATTAACTAATTACCCAAATGTTATTCTTAATTTTAAGTTGAGTATCATCAAGAAATACAGCACGCCCAACTCCCCCGGGTCTAAAATCAGTTACTATATCAACATGCTGTGCCGATTTATTCATAATTCCTTTTTTAAGATAATCTTCTATTTCACTTTTTCCTTCAATTGAATTTGGTTCATCGGTAAAACATTCGGGGTAACTTGCACCGATTGCAATGTGAAGTGTTCCGCCGACTTTTTCTACAAACAAAGGATGTTTCAAAACTTTTTGAATGCCGTTATTCATTCCGAGAGCAACTTCGCCCAAGCGATGCGCCCCTTCGTCAGTTTTAATAATTTTAGCTAGTGCATCATTGCCCAACTTTGCAGTGTATTCAATAATTTTCCCGGATTGAAATTTTAAATAGATCCCTTGGATTGTTGTCCCGCCCTGAAAAACCGGCAGGTCAACGTAAATTTCACCTTCAACGCTGTTTGCATCAGGGCTTGTAAAAACTTCACCATCGGGAAAATTTCTTTTACCGGTACATTTCACAATATTTCTTTTTGCAATATTCATTTTTAAGACTAATTCATCGCCAGTATTCGGATGTTGAGTGATTATAGTTATCTCTTTACTCGATTTCATTTTTTGATAAATATCTTCTTCAACTTCTTCAAGCATCCTGGGGTCAACGGTAGAAGCTGAAACAATAACATTTGCATATTCTTTGAGATCCATTCCTTCCATATCAGCAAAACCTTGAGTGGGGAAGAGGGTTAAAACCCAAGGTTTACCAAGCCTAATATTCTTAAACGGTTCATCGGCTCGCATAATAGCTTTAGCATTTAACTCAGGTAAACCGTCAAAAAGTTTAGGATTTTCTGCTCCCAAAATTTCGATATACTTTGTCATGCTATTGAATCGTTCGGTTAACCATTCCGGCACACGTTCAATCTGTTTAACTGTACCATGTTTTGCAATTGATGCACCCCAAACTCTTCCTCTGTCATTATCGGGGGGAGTTAAATTAACATCGGCAATTGCGCCGGCTCGAAAAATTTTATCCTGCAAAACAGAGATAAGCTGCCAGCAAATATGCTCTCCCTTAATCATTACAACATCTTCAGGAGTTATTCCATCAAGTGAATAATTGAGCAGATAATCTGCCCAGATATTCAAATCGGTTTGTGAAATATTTATTTGCATATCTATCCTTTCGGTTTTGTTCCTGGTTTACCTTCGGTTAAATTATCAAAAAAACGTGTAGTTGGATAAGCATATTGAATGTCATCATGTTCGGCAAATTCGTCTAAAACATCTTCCCAGATACTTTGCTCTGTCGATCTTCTTTTCCGTACATCGCAGAGATAACGCATCGTCAATTTTACTCCGTTTTCTTTCATTGATGTATAAACTGTCGGGGTCAGAACACTATAAAATACCATGAACTTTCGAGATGTTTCTTTTATTTGATTTCGAACTTCGGTTGTGAGATTTTCGGTACGTTGATTAACTATATCCAATAAAATTTGTTTAGCTTTTTTCCAATCACTTTCAAACGTAATGAGTACTGCAATTTCATTCCAAATATAATTAAATCCGGTGCTGTAATTTGCCTGATATTCTGTAAACACTTTTCCGTTCGGGATGTGAATCATTCTACCGGTACTCTGGTCAGAATCTACCCAATTACCTATTTCCATTAAAGTAAATTGGAATATTCTAATATCTATTACATCGCCTGCTACATTGTTAATTTCGATACGATCACCAACAGTGAAAGGTTTGCGGATTATGATAAATCCCCACCCGACAAAATTGAGTATTGGGTCTTTCAGAGTAATAACGAAACCTGCTGATATCAATCCAAAAAATGTAGCGAACGAATCAAAGCCATGGAACCAAATTCTGATTATAATAAGCAATGCAATGAAAGAAACGAGGTAGGTTAAAGATTTTCTCCACTTGTATTGAATTTTAAGATCATCAACATTCTTTGATAAGAAGTACAGTATAATCTTTCGGAGAATCAGCAAAACGAGAATAGCAACTATTGTATAAAGTAGTTTTTCCTGCAAGCCAACCGCAATTCCAAAGTGATCTGTCAGCCATTCCGAAACGATTTTCATATTTAATTAAATTGAATTGATGTAGAAATTTTTTCAAAAGTTCTTCTAAACTTCATAAAATCCTCGGGTAGAGAAGTAGAGTTAATTACAAAACCCATCCCGTCCCGATAAAATATATATCCCATTGAAGCGAGGTCTTTCATTCTGCTAGTATAACCAAAAATAATCCATCTAGAATCAACTCCGTTTATAACTTGCTTTCCTTCTTCAGTAATATTCATATTAGCTAATTGAGTGGGAAGATAACTTTTTGAGTATCTTAGATAAGAATCTACATCTGTAACGGAATCAGGTAATGTTTCAATAAAGATGTTCACATTTTCTCTAAAGAAATCCATTTTACCTTCACTAGGCGATTGGAACACAACAATGGAACCGGTAATATTTTCGTTATCACGACCTAATCCTTCACGGAAAGTCCAATCTTCAGGATAATAAAGTGAAAAACCGTAATCATCGTTTTCATATAATTTATATCCATCCATTTTATCTCTGCCGCAGCCAAATAAAAAGAAAACTAAAAGTAAAAATGCTACTGTTGATTGCAATTTTTTCATAAAATTCCCTCAGTTATTGAATGAATCTGATTAACCGTAATTTAGTATGGAACTTAACCATTTTTCAACTTCTTTGGTACTCATTCCCTTCCGTTTTGCATAGTCGCGCACTTGATCCTCTGAAATTTTCCCCACATTAAAATAACGTGCATCCGGATGAGCAAAATACAAACCGCAAACCGATGCAGCCGGATGCATAGCTAAGCTTTCGGTTAACGTGATTCCGGTTTTATTTTGTACATCCAAAATTCTAAATAGAGTTATCTTTTCTGTGTGATCCGGTTGAGCCGGATAACCTGGAGCCGGACGAATACCTTTATATTTTTCTGCTATTAATTCATCGTTGGATAATTTTTCATCTATAGAGTAACCCCAAAAGTCAGTTCTAACTTTTTTGTGAAGTAATTCTGCAAAAGCTTCCGCAAGTCGATCTGCAATTGCTTTTACAAGAATACTATTATAATCATCATGCTTTGATTCATAACTTTTTACCAGTTCATCAGCACCGATACCCGCTGTTACGGCAAATGCCCCGATGTAATCTTTTATGCCGGATTCTTTCGGTGCAATATAATCTGAGAGAGCAATATTGGGGACACCCTTGGATTTTAGTGATTGTTGTCTTAGAAAATGAAGTGAAGCTAGTAAACCTTTCCGTTCTTGGTCAACATAAATTTCGATATCATCTTGAATAGAGTTAGCGGGAAAAATTCCGTAGATACCATTGGCTTTAAGCGATTTCTCTTGAATAATTTTTTCAAGTAAAAGATTTGCATCGTCATAAAGTTTTTTAGCTTCGCTTCCGTAATCTTTATTGTCGAAGATTGCGGGATATCGTCCCTTTAATTCCCATGTTAAGAAGAACGGTGTCCAATCAATATAATTTTTAATTTCCGAAAGTGGATAATCTTCCAACACTTCCACACCAAGTTTATTGGGTTTCTTTACAACATTATCATCGAAAATAATTTGCGGATGATTATTTCTTGCATCTTCTAATGCTATTAATCTTTTTTCGGATTGTTTTCGTTTATGATCAACCCGAACTTTTTCATAATCAATATTTACATTTTTAGTAAACTCATCGAACGAACTTTTGTTAAGCAGATTGCTAACCACGTTAACACTTCGGGATGCATCAAGAACGTGAATTGTTGGTCCACTATACTCGGGCGCAACTTTTACAGCAGTATGAATGCGAGAGGTAGTGGCGCCACCTATCAACAAGGGGAACTTAAGATTCAACCTTTCCATTTCGGCTGCTACATGCACCATTTCATCAAGCGAAGGAGTAATCAATCCGCTTAATCCAATTATGTCAACTTTTTTCTCAACGGCGGTTGATAAAATTTTATCGGATGGAACCATTACACCAAGATCAATTACATCGTAATTATTGCAGCCAAGAACTACACCGACTATGTTTTTGCCGATATCATGAACATCACCTTTTACGGTGGCAAGAAGTACAATTCCATTATTTTTAATATTTCCGGATTTCTTTTTCTCTGCTTCAATAAACGGAATAAGATAGGCGACAGATTTTTTCATTACTCGTGCACTTTTCACAACCTGCGGCAGAAACATTTTGCCCGAACCGAAAAGATCACCAACAATGTTCATTCCATCCATTAAAGGACCTTCAATAACTTGAATAGCTGCAGGATATTTTTGTCTTGCTTCTTCAGTATCTTCATCGATGAAATCTACAATTCCTTTTACTAGTGCATGTTTTAATCTTTCTTCTACCGATGAATTTCTCCATTCAGCGGTTTGAATTTCAGATTTATCTTTTTGTTTAACGTTTTCAGCAAATTCAGTCAATCGTTCGGTTGCATCATTTCGTCGGTTCAATAAAACATCTTCAACTCTTTCAAGTAAGTCTTTTGGAATTTCCGCATATACTTCAAGCTGACCGGCGTTTACAATTCCCATATCCATACCGGCTTCGATAGCGTGATATAAGAAAGCCGAGTGAATTGCTTCTCGTACAATATCATTTCCTCTAAAAGAAAATGATACGTTGCTGATTCCGCCGGATACTTTTGCGAGAGGAAGATTTTTCTTAATCCATTTTGTGGCTTCGATAAAATTTATTGCATACTCGTTGTGTTCTTCAATCCCGGTAGCAATTGCAAAAATATTCGGATCAAAAATTATATCCTGCGGCGGGAAGCCAACTTGTTCGGTCAATATTTTATAAGCACGTTCGCATATTTTAATTTTCCTTTCGTATGTATCCGCTTGCCCAACTTCATCGAAAGCCATAACTATAACCGCTGAACCATAGCGCATCACTTTTTTAGCATGTTTGATGAACTCTTCTTCACCTTCTTTTAAACTGATTGAATTGACAATTCCTTTGCCTTGCAAACATTTTAAACCTGTTTCGATAACAGACCATTTTGATGAGTCAAGCATTATAGGAAGCTTTGCAATTTCCGGTTCGGATGAAAGTAGATTCAAGAATTTCACCATTACTTTCTCGGAATCTATCATTCCTTCATCCATATTTATATCGAGAACCTGCGCACCGCCTTCAACTTGTTGACGGGCAACCGATAAAGCTTCTTCATAATTTTCTTCTTTAATTAAACGAGCAAATTTTTTAGAACCGGTTACATTCGTTCTTTCACCAATATTAATGAAGTTTGAATCCGGTCTGAGTACCAAGGGTTCTAATCCGCTTAGTCTTAAGTAAGGTTCTACTTTGGGAATTTCACGAGGTTTGTGTTTTAATGCCATCTCGGCAAAAACTTTAATATGATCCGGTGTTGTTCCACAGCAGCCGCCGACAATATTATAGAAACCGGCTTCGGCAAATTCATCCAAAACTTTTTTCATAGCTTCAGGTGATTCATCATATTCGCCAAACTCATTCGGTAACCCGGCGTTTGGATAAATGGATATATAACAATTTGCGATCTTCGATAACTCTTGAATAAACGGTCTCATCTGTTTTGGACCGAGTGAACAATTGAGTCCTACACTTAATAAATTTCTAACATGTGAAATAGAAATCCAAAATGCTTCGGTAGTTTGTCCCGATAAAGTTCGTCCGCTCTGGTCTACAATTGTTCCGGAAATCATAATTGGTACTTGTTGATTTCTTTCTTCAAGTAAATCTTGTATAGCAACTAAAGAGGCTTTTGCGTTTAACGTATCAAAAATTGTTTCAACTAATAATATATCTGCACCACCGTCAAGCAAACCTTTAACAGCTTCTTTATACGAATCATAAAATTCATCAAAAGTAACTGCACGAAAACCGGGATCGTTTACATTCGGCGAAAGTGAAAGAGCTTTATTCATCGGTCCGATTGCACCGGCGACAAATCTTGGTTTACTCGGATCTTTTTGCATTACTTCATCGACGGCATCTTTAGCAATTTTTGCGGCGGCTTTATTTATTTCATAAGCAAAATGTTCGGTTTTGTAATCCGCTTGTGAGATCGAGGTCCCGTTAAAAGTATTTGTTTCAATTATGTCGGCACCGGCTTCAAGATATTGTTTGTGAATTTCCTTTATTATTTGTGGTTGCGTTAATGAAAGAATATCATTATTTCCCTTTAACTCGCTGGAATGATCTTTAAATCTTTCACCGCGGTAATCTGCATCGGATAATTTATATCTTTGAATCATGGTTCCCATTGCACCGTCAATTACCATGATTCTTTGTTGAAGGATTTCTTTTAATTTATTTAATAACATTGTGATCGTATAACCTTTCTTTGAAGATGAAGCTCAATATAGTTAAATTAGTTTTCAATATAAATTGATTAGGAGTATGTATAATTATGATAATCATAACAGGTGGTGCAGGTTTTATAGGAAGTGCAACTGTATGGAAACTTAATCAAACAGGCAGAAACGATATTGTTATAGTTGATGAATTACGCGACGGAGAAAAATGGAAAAACTTAAACGGGCTTTTATTCGCTGACATATATCACAAAGCCGATTTTCTTGATATGGTTTTGGATAATGAAGTTCCGTTTGAACCGGAAGCAATTGTTCATTTAGGTGCATGTTCTTCCACAACTGAAAAGGATGCGGATTATCTATTGCATAACAATTTTGTTTATACAGTTGAACTAGCCAAGTACGCTTTAGAGAGAGACATTAGATTTATATATGCATCTTCTGCCGCAACTTACGGAAGCGGTGAATTTGGTTATGACGATAATGAAGATGAGTTGGAAAAATTAAGACCTTTGAACATGTACGGCTATTCAAAACAAATGTTTGATCTTTGGGCTAAGCAAAATAAAGTTTTGGATAGAATAGTTGGACTAAAATATTTCAACGTATATGGACCGAATGAATTTCACAAAGGCGATATGAGAAGCGTTGTTCACAAATCATTTGAACAAATTAGAGATACGGGTAAAGTGAAGTTGTTCAAGTCTACCGATTCAAAATATAAAGACGGCGGACAGATGCGTGACTTTATTTATGTAAAGGATGCCGTTGATATGACTCTCTACTTTTTAGATAACACGGATGTAAATGGTATCTATAATGTTGGTACCGGTAAAGCAAGAACATGGAATGATTTGGTAACTGCAGTCTTCAAGGCAGTAGGGAAACCCGTCAATATTGAATATATTGATATGCCGCAGCAACTTATAGGAAAATATCAAAACTTTACCGAAGCAAAAATGAATAAAATAAAAGAAGCCGGTTACAAGAAAGAAATTGCCTCGCTTGAAAAAGGTGTTGATGATTATGTGAAGAATTATCTTTTGAAAAATGAATTTTTGGCTTGGTGATAATGATGAAACTCGCAACTCTTTGTTACGTTCAAAAGGACAATAAGACTTTGATGCTTTACCGCAATAAAAAAGAAAACGATTACCATGAAGGAAAGTGGAACGGTTTGGGCGGGAAATTTGAACTGGGTGAATCACCTGAAGATTGTGCAATAAGAGAATTAAAAGAAGAAGCCGGACTAATAGTAAAGAATCTTATCATGAAAGGATTCATAACTTTTCCATTATTTGACGGTAAAGATGATTGGCATGTATTTCTTTTTGTAATTGATAGATTTGAAGGTGAGTTAATTGATTCGCCCGAAGGTGAACTTAAGTGGATTGATAACGATAAATTATCGGAAATAAATCTTTGGGAAGGCGATAAAATTTTTATCCCTTGGCTTTTTGAAGATAAGTTTTTCAGCGCAAAGTTTAACTATGAGGAAGGCAAGTTCAAAGATTACGAAGTGAATTTTTACTAAAATAGTGCACAGTTGGCGCAGATTTATTATGATCAACGTAGATCATAATAATCATAAAGATCTGCGTTCCATTTTCATTTTACCGCTATAATCCTTCTCTTCAAAAATCCGCAAATCATATCATTTACATAAGATGGATTTTCTACCGGGGATAAGTGTCCGGCTCTTGGAACAATTGCATATTCGGCTTCTTCAATCTTATCAGCCATATCTCGCATAATAGGCGGGGGAGTTAGTTTATCAAATGAACCACCCATTACTAAAGTAGGAATTTCAATCTTCTTTAAAAATTTTGTTGTACTTGTTCTTGCTGCCATCGCCAATAATGATCCTTTAACACCAACCGGATTATTACTTTTACAAATGTTGGAAATATACTCGACGGTTGATTTCATATTCTCAAGAGATTCATCGGAAAATAAATTCGGAATTAAGTCATCGACAAATTTATCCAAACCATCTGTATTGATTGTATTAATTCCCTCTGATCTTTTAATTTTCCCGGCGTCGTCATCGGCATCGGATTTTGTATCAAGCAAAATCAAGCCGTTAAATCTTGATTGATCTCTCTCGACAGCACGCAAAGCAATATAACCGCCCATTGAAAGTCCGCAGAGAACAGGTTTGCCCAATTTGCCTAAATCCAATTCATGCATAAGCCAAAATAAATCATCAACAAAAAATTCCATTGTGTATTGACCGTCGCCGACATAACTTTTCCCTAACCCACGTAGATCATAAGCAATAATATTATAATCATTTTGAAGTGCACGGATTTGGCTGTTCCACATTGTATAATCAAAAGGGAAGCCGTGAATTAAAATTACTGTTTGCTTTTCGCTATTGCCTAAATCGTGAACAGATAAACCGTTTATCGTGATATGCATAACAACTCCAAGAATTTGAGTGAACAAGATAACAAAATCTTTGTGAATGTTGAACTATGAAAATTAAATACCAGTCTCTAAAAACAAATTGAAGAGCAAATATCTTTTTATGGTTTTAACACGTATATCAACCTTTTATAACACCCACCGGTTTAATCTTAGCTACCTTCTTACTAATACCCGAATTATGTATTATTTCAACAACATCAA
This sequence comes from uncultured Melioribacter sp., assembly GCA_964387045.1. Lineage (GTDB taxonomy): Bacteria > Bacteroidota > Ignavibacteria > Ignavibacteriales > Melioribacteraceae > SURF-28. The sequence continues at coordinate 12,326 of CAYLVF010000029.1, forward strand.
AAACATCTTTGTATGCATAAGGCATTTCTTCGGCAATTGTTCCGTAACCTTTAGCTTGTATAGAAATTCCTTGCGATTGTAATTCTTTAATTAAATCCCTTCCTTTGCCGGCTTTCTTAGCTTGAGTTCTGCTTTGTAGTCTTCCGGCGCCGTGACAAGAACTTCCGAAAGTTTCTTCCATTGCTTTCTCAGTTCCCGAAAGAATAAATGAATACCTTCCCATATCACCCGGCACTAAAACAGGTTGACCAATATCTTTATATTTACTTGGAATAAACTCACTCCCCGGCGGAAAAGCTCTCGTTGCGCCCTTTCTATGTACACAGACTTTCTTATTTACACCATCAATATTATGAGATTCGATTTTTGCAATGTTATGACATACATCGTAGATAAGTTTGAAGTCGAGTTCATCTTCGGAAATTTTAAGAGTTTTTAATAAACTTTTTTTGGCGAGATGCATAATTATTTGTCTATTGTTCCAAGCAAAGTTTGCGGCACATCGCATTGCGTGAAGATAATCTTGGCCTTCTTGCGATTGAATCGGTGCGCATGCAAGCTGCTTATCCGGTAAATTGAAATTGTATTTCTTTTCTGCTTTAACAAGAACTTTTAAGTAGTCATCACAAACTTGATAACCCAAACCTCGCGAACCGGTATGGATTAAAATTAAAATCTGTCCCTTAAATATTCCGAAAACTTCGGCAGCTTTTTCATCGTATATTTCATCAACTACATCAATTTCAAGAAAGTGATTACCCGAACCAAGTGTCCCGGCTTGATCTTGTCCCCGTTCAATCGCTCGTTCTGAAACTGCATCCGGATCGGCATCCGGAAGTTTCCCTTTTTCTTCAGTGTATTCGATATCATCCGAATTACCAAAGCCATGCTCAACTGCCCATTGGCTTCCGTTTATTAAAATGTTCTTGATTTCTTTCGGTGGTAATTTTTTAATTGCTCCGCTTGCACCCACACCGGTTGGCACATCTCTAAAAAACTGTTTAACCAGGTCATCAATTCTTGATTTAACTTTATTGAATTCAAGAGAGGTTCTTGCTAAACGTACACCGCAGTTAATATCATAACCGACACCGCCTGGAGAAACAACACCTTCATTGACATCTGTTGCGGCAACTCCACCGATCGGGAATCCGTAACCCCAATGAATATCGGGCATAGCAAGACTATATTTTTGAATTCCCGGAAGATGTGCAACATTAACAACTTGTTTCAATGCTTCGTCATTTTGCAATGATCCTTCGAGCATATTTTTTGAAGTGTAGATTCTGCCGGGCACAAGCATCTTACCTTGTCTTGGTATTTCCCAAAGGTAGTCCGTGATCTTTTTAATTTCGTATACGCTTATTTGCATAATTACACCTTTTACTTGTACAGCTTAATTATAAGAGGAAAGTATTAAATG
>CAYLVF010000030.1:0-13738 GCA_964387045.1 uncultured Melioribacter sp.
CGAGACCGGCATCGTCAAAATAAATTCCTCCTAAACCTTCCGAACCGGCAAGAATACCTACTCCAATAAAAAGTAACATCGTCGGTATTCCGATATTATGAGATATCTTAGCAAGTAAAATGCTTATTAGGATAAGAATAGCACCAATAAGTAAAAGAATATCAATTGATAGCAAAGAAAGCCTGTGTTTTATTTCAAGTAAGGAAATCTATAAAGCTATTGTAAAAAGATAGATGTTTAATTTCAATAAATTTATTTCGATAAGCCTAATGATTCTTAAAAATGCTGTAAAAAAATAATCTATTTGCATTATTATCGGAATGCAAAAAACATTATTTCGAATTTAGCAGTTCATTTAATGAATGAACAACAACACAACCGGTTGAAGCTAACCTCTCGTATGATTGATGACCTTCTGCCGTAAGTAAACAATCTGCACCGATTTCCTGTGCAACTTCATAATCATGAATAGTATCGCCAATCAATATTGATTCGCCTTTTTTCAAATTCAGTTTATCCATTAACATTTTACCTTGTTCAACTTTACCGTATGCATAAATATCACCTGCACCGACCAGGTAATCAAAGTAATTCGATAAGTTATAATGTTCAACAAGTTCTTCTAAAGTATGCTGCATATAAGCCGAAAGTATAGATTGGCTCTGTCCGTTTTGATGTATTCCGGTAATTATTTTTTTAACATCAGGATGAATTGACGCATCGTTATATTTTCTTCTTTCGTATTCATCCATCCATTCTTTACCAACAACTTCAAAACTCTTTTTATCGAAATCAAACCCGATAGCTTTGTAATAATTTTCAACCGGTATTGTAAAAACATCTTTGTATTGTTCGGTTGTGATTGTGCTCATTTCATGTTGCTCGAGAAGATCATTAATAATCTTAACACACATATCAAGATCATTAAGAATTGTTCCGTTCCAATCCCAGATTATGTGTTTGTATTTTGAGAGGTTTACTTTCATAAAATGAAGCACAAATATAGAGAAATAATCTCCGTGGTTCAAAAAGCAAACCACGACTTCAGTCGTGGGATATAAAGGAGAGACCTTGACCGCTAAAACCGTTTTAACGGTTTTCTCGTTTTGCTTATAATTAGTTATATTTTAGAATTCAATCACTGATATACTAAACTATGCCTACTTTAGACTGGATCGGTAAGAAAGCTGTTGAAAATCATCATAACGAAATTCCTTTTAGACTTTTAAAATGCAATAAAGAATTATCAATCGGAGACCCCGAAGAAGGTAATTTAATTGTGCAGGGAGATAACCTTCATGCATTAAAAGCGCTGCTGCCTTATTATGCCGGAAAGGTTAAATGTATTTATATAGACCCTCCGTACAACACTGGAAACGAAAAATGGATTTATAACGATAACGTAAACTCCCCCGAAATTAAACGCTGGCTAAATGAAGTTGTTGGAAGAGAAGGCGAAGACCTCTCCCGTCATGATAAATGGCTCTGCATGATGTATCCCCGTTTGCAGTTGCTTAGAAGATTGATTAGTGAAGATGGGGGTATTTTTATTAGTGTCGATTATAATGAAGAAAGTAATTGCAGGTTGCTTCTTGATGAAATTTTCGGTTCAAGTAATTACAGAAACACTTTTGTTGTATCAAGAGTCAAGAAAAATATAAAAGAAAGAGAAAAAGTTAAGAGTGCAAATTTTGGTCATAATAGTGTGCTGTTTTATTCTAAATCAAATAGAACTCTAATTGATCCACCAACAAAGATTCAAGAAAAAAAAGTTCGCTGGCACGCCTTTGATGCACCTGGAATAAGACCAACAATGGAATATGAGTTGTTTGGTTTTAAACCTCCAAAGAATAGACATTGGATGTATTCCCAATATCGCGCGATTGCGATGATTAATAAGGGATTGTTAAGACCAAACCCTCGTTCTGGGAAACCACAATATCGTCTCGAAGAATCAAATATTACTATGCTTGATACAAATTGGACTGATCTTCAAGAAGCAGGTTTTAAATGGAACTTCCCTAATGGGGAGAAAAATGTTGAGTTAATTAAACGAATAATTAGAATGATAAGTGATAAAGATTCTATAATACTTGATTCTTTTGCAGGTTCCGGCACAACGGCACATGCTGTTCTTGACTTAAACAAAGAAGACGGTGGAAATAGAAAATTCATACTTGTAGAGTTGGAAGAAAATATTTGTAAAGAAGTAACAGCCGAAAGAGTAAAAAGAGTTATTAACGGTTACGAAGTAGAAAAACCAAAAGGGGGAACTGAAAAAGTAGAAGGTTTAGGCGGAGGTTTCAGGTATTGCAAATTAACCGAACCACTTTTTGATGAACTTGGCAGCGTAAATAAAGAAGTAAAGTTTGAAGATTTAGCACGACATATTTTCTTTTCGGAAACCGGTCAGCCGTTACCGGAAAAAATAATTAAGTCTCCGCTGATCGGGATATACGACAATACTGCATATTACTTATTGTATAACGGTATAATGGGAGATAAAACAATTAACGGCGGAAATATGTTAACAAGTAGTATCTTAAAATCTTTGCCTAAATATAGCGGACAAAAAATTATCTTTGGCGAAGGAACACGGTTAAGTTTAAGCAGACTGCGTAAAGTAGGAATTATTTTCAAACAAATTCCTTATGAACTTAAGGTTACGTAAACCGCAATAAACCGTTAAAACGGTTAGTTCTGATTTATCAGTGTTTTCCCCCACGACTGAAGTCGTGGGTTGCTGAAAGAAATAAGTTTGGAGACAACCCGCAGTTTTAACATGCGTGGTTTGAAATTAATAAATAAGAAGCAACCCGCAGTTTCAACTGCGGGTATAGTGAAGAAGTAAAGATGTTATAACCGTTTCAACGGTTTATATTAGCATTTCATTATAACAAACGGGAGAGAAAAATGTCACACTCTCTAACAAAAATTTGGATACATGGAATATTTGGGACAAAAGAAAGAGCATCATTAATAAAACCAGAATACGAGCATAAACTTCATAATTTTATTAAAGAAAAATTAGAAACTGACCTGGACTGCAAAGTCAGAATTATAAATGGTACTACCGATCATATACATATTCTTTTTCTGCTAACTCCCAATTTTTGTATAAAGGATATTTTCAAGAACATAAAAGGCTCATCTTCTCACTGGATAAATCAAAATGATTTCATCTATAGTAAATTTGCTTGGCAAACCGGTTATGGAGCTTTTTCTGTTAGCGAATCAAAACTAAAGGATACTGAAAGTTATATACGCAACCAAAAAGAACATCATAAAAAAATGAGTTATGCTGAGGAAGTTGAATTATTTATGAAAAAATATGGATTCAAATTTACAAACCGTTAAAACGGTTTTATTAACCAAGGAATGCTTTTATGCCCACGACTGAAGTCGTGGGTTGCAGGGTAGAAAGCTGATACTAAAAAAGCCCGTTGAAGGCTAGGCTTAAGTTGACAGGCAACCTAAACACACGGCATGGAGCCGACGTTCACCTTTACGAGCAAATATAAGAATAAGATTATAGTTAATAACAAACAACCAATACACCGGATATTATAATGTTAAAAGATTACCAAAAACGAACATTAGACGTATTAAGTGAATTTCTTAAAGAAGCTCAAGAGACAAAAAACATTTCTCTAAGCTATCAGAATGCAACTAAAAGAAATTTTGGAAGAGCTTCGGAATATAATGATGCAGGTTTTCCGAATGTACCTTATGTTTGTCTTCGTTTGCCAACCGGCGGCGGAAAAACTCTTCTTGCTGCACACTCAATTCCCTTAATATGTGATGAATACCTAATGCGTTATTTTTCAGTTGTAATTTGGTTAGTTCCAAGTACTGCTATATTAGAGCAGACATACAATTGTTTAATTAATAGCAATCACCCTTACAGAAGAATACTTGATGAAAAATTTAACGGGCGTGTTGAAATTTATAAAGTACTGGATGCATTGAATATTTCGAAAGCGACCGTGAAAGGAAATACGTGTGTCATACTTTCCACATTTGCCGCTTGGCGTGTTAAAAGTACGGAAGGTAGAAGAGTTTATGCAGGGGATAACGGTAACTTAAAACCCTTTTTTGATGATCTTTCTTCTTACAATAAAGAGCATGTAAAAAAACTTGAATATGACAAATCAAACGGAGATCGAGTTCTTAAAATATCTCTTGCTAATGTTGTTTATCTTTTCAATCCAATTGTAATAATTGACGAAGCCCACAACGCACGAACACCACTTACCTTTGATACTCTTGAAAGACTAAATCCCTCTAGTATTATTGAATTTACCGCGACCCCAAAATCAGAAGGGAAAGATAGAAGCAATGTGCTATTTAATGTAAATGCTGTTGAACTTAAAAACGAACACATGATTAAAATCCCAATTGAGTTAATGACAATTTCAAATTGGCAGCAAACAGTAGCTAATGCAGTAAATAAGCGAAAAGAATTAGAAAAGATAGCCGAAAAAGAAGAAAAGCAAACCGGGGAATATATAAGACCAATAGTTTTGCTTCAGGCTCAGCATGATAGTCAAACTGAAGAAACCATAAATGTTGAGATGATAAAAGAGTACTTACATAATTCTCTAAAAATAGATGAAAAAGAAATAGCAGTAGCTACAGGTGAAGAAAAGGGGATTGAAGGTATCGATTTATTAAAACGTGATCAAGCAATTAGATATATCATTACTAAACAGGCGTTAAAAGAAGGATGGGATTGTCCTTTTGCATATGTGTTTTGTTCCGTGGCAGTAGTAAGATCAAACAAAGATGCTGAGCAACTACTTGGACGAGTTTTAAGAATGCCAAAGGTTACAAGAAAAAACAATGATGAGTTGAATAGTGCTTATGCTTTTGTTTATTCTGATAACTTTCTTGTTACGTTCAGTAATTTACAAGAATACCTTCGTGATAGTGGGTTTACACCTTCTGAATCTGCCAATATGTTAAAGCCGCTGAAAGATCAGGTAGAACTTCCTGGTTTTAGGGGCCCAATTGTCAAGAAATTTATTAACGTACCAAAACTAAAAGATATACCACGCGAATTTCGAGATGATATTGAAATAGATGAAAAAGAAAAGACAATTTCATTCAAGCAAGCAGTTTCTCCTAAGTTAAAGAATTTGTTGATTGACAAATTTACTGAAGTCGAGGATAAACAAACACTGCAGGATGCCTATGATATAACAAATAATAGGCTTCCTGGAACAGACTCTATTTGCAAAAAAGGAGTTAGATTTTCCGTACCACAATTGTTAATTGACTTAGAAGGTGAGAAAACTCTTTTTGATGAAGATGTTTTGATTTTGCCTAATTGGAATCTTGCAGACTGTGATCCGAATTTAACAGAAAAAGAATTTCCGGTAAAAGTCCAAAGCGGAACAAAGGGATCAATTGACATAAGTAGCAAAGGTGAACCTGTACTCAAAAATATGGAACAAATTCAGTACGAATTAAGCAGTATGATTTTAGACAGCAAAATAGATAAGTCAGGACTTATTAGTTGGCTTGCAAAAGAATGCAGGCACCCATCTATAGTTTATGCTCAAAGTGTTGCATTCATTTTAAATGTAGTTAATAATTTACTTGAAAAAAGAGAGCTCGAAGTCGATCATCTAGTTTATATGCGCAGGTTGTTAAAATCTGCCATCATAGAAAACATTGATAAGCATTACAAATCCGCAAAAAAGGAAGGCTATCAAACTTTATTATTTAAAGAGGAAAATAGAGTAAAAGAATCTTTGGGTAAGTTTTCAGTCGGCGATGATTTTGAATTCCCGAGTGATTATCCTGCAACGGAGTTTTATAATGGATCTTATCAGTTCTCTAAACACTACTATGGAAATGAATGGATTTCTCACATGAATGAAGAAGAAGCTGAATGTGCGCTTAATATTGATTCAAATCCCAACGTTGAATTTTGGGTTCGTAATCTTGAGAGAAAACCCAACTATGCTTTTTGGCTGCAAACCTCTACTGATAAATTTTATCCGGATTTTATAGTTAAACTAAAAAATGGAATTATAGTAGTTATTGAATACAAAAGTGAAAAAGCGTATTCCGATGATGACTCATCCGAGAAAAGAATGATTGGTGATGTATGGGCAAATGCAAGCAAAGGTACTTGTAGGTTCCGAATGTTAAAGGGAAAAGATTGGGATGAATTGAAAAAAGTTTTATTGGATTGAGTAAAAGATTATGATATGCAATTTAGAAACATTAACTCAATGAATCTTCCTAAATTGTTATTAATTCAAAACCGTTGAAACGGTTTCAAAAACATATGTTGTTTTTTAGCAGCCCACGACTTAAGTCATGGGCTGCTTTCGAATAAATTAAAGTAACAACCGTTTTAATGGAATACTCAATCAACAGGTTAACTTAAGGTAACTGATTACTCATAATTCTATTTAAACAACAGCCCCGAAAAAATATCGTTTCTTTGCAAGAGAGTTTTATTCTTCTCAATTAACGAAAGTATTGCTTCAATCGATAGTACTTTCGTGATACCGTATTTAATATTTCTCTGTGCATCAGGTATAAGTGCCCCTTTGTATTCGGAACCGATTACAACTTCGCTGTCCTTATGCGGTCTCAATACATATTCATAAGCTGCGGGCGCGGATAGAACCATACCGACTAACTCAAAGTTCGGCACACCGTCTCGTATTGCCAATACAATTCCGCCGCTTAGCCCCTGGTTAGATACCGCATCAATTATGAAAGATGATTTTTTATCATAGTTGGGGCTGGATACAATTGCTTTTGAAATCATTTTATAATTTGCCGGAAATCCGAATACATAAACAAATGTTCCCCAGCTTAGTTCTTCGGCTTTACCAAGCGGCAGATTGAATACTTTGGATTTTATTTTTGGTTCGTTTGTTATTTTCTTTTTTAAAATAGCCGCATCAAGTTCTTTGTCTTCAAGTATTACTTCAAAACTTCCCTCTTCATGTGAGGGGACAACATAAATATCTTGCTTTACTATTACGGAAAAACTTTTTAGAAAACCTGATCTTTTTCCTTCATCGGTTAAATAAAATGACTTGATTGAATCCGGGAAGTTAATCACATGTGCGCAAGTTAAAATCGCAAGAGTATTATTGTTGTTGTAGATTAAAGTACCTGTTCCTGAGGCAGTTTCCTCAAATGTAGAGGATGAAGATAAGAATTTCTTAAAATCACCGCTAGAAATTGATGCTGTAGCAATACTGTCCTTTAATGAAAAATTATAAGTTCTGTAGAAAGCAATACTGTTAACAAGTCTAATTGAGTTCGCTATTTCTTCTAATTGTTCGGAACTGTTCCGGGAAGGGAATTCGCTGTCATATTTTCCGTCAAAAAGTTCCGGATAAGCAGCCATTCTGATTTTAGTATCGGAAGTACATGCTGTAAAAATTGTTGCTATAATTAAAAATAAAATTCCATTCCAAATTGGATCAGCTTTCAAAATTTTCAAGTTCTTCATCTTCATCCTCCATCGAGGCAAATTTTTCGTACGGATCATATTTACGAAATAAAACTGCACATAGCAATCCTACTAAAGCACCGGAAAGATGACCTTCCCACGAAACAGTTTCATCAATTGGTAAAACACCCCAAGTGAATCCACCGTAAAGAAAAGTTACAATTAATGATAGAACAATTGACCGTCTATCCCAGCGTATAATTCCGCTGAAAAAGATAAAAGTAATCAAACCGTAGACAACCGCACTTGCACCAATGTGGTATGATTCTCTTCCTATTAACCAAAGAAGCGAGCCCGAAAAAATGTATATTATAATTAATACCCGCAAAGAAGCGGAAGGATAAAAATAAATAATTGCAGTAACTAAAAAGATTATCGGAAATGTATTTGAAATAAGATGATCGAACCCGGAGTGAATAAATGGAAAAAGCAAAATTCCTGGTAGACCCGAAACATTTCTCGGCAACACTCCAAACCGAACGAAACTTATATCAAAGCCGAGTTCAATTATTTTTACTATCCAAATCAGAAATACTAATACTAAAGCAATTAATAATCCTCTCCGAAATTTTTTCTTTTCGCTCATACTTATTTTTATTTTTTAAATAATTCTGAAAGATCGGTAATTTTATCGTGTTCGGTTAAAATAAAAACTAGATCTCCGGGTTTAAGTATTGTTGCGGCGGTCGGATTCACTATCACATCGCTGTTCCGCTTTATAGCTAAGATCGAAAACCCGTACTTATTACGAAGGTCTAATTCCGATAAAGATCTGTCGGCAAATATTGAATCCTCATTAATAATGAAACTACAGATTTCAAGTTCAGGAAAATTCAACGGTAGATATGGAATAGGTGAAACTTCTTTTGGGATTGAACGGAACATATCATAACTATCGGAACGAATTTCATTAATGAATTTTTCAATTTGATTGCGCGGTATTAAATATTTTGCGAGCACACGTGAAAATATTTCTATTGATGTTTCAAATTCTTCGGGTATAACTTCATCGGCTCCAATTTCGAGCAAAGTCTCAACTTCGGTAACATGTCTTGTTCTAACAATCAGATATGCATTCGGGTTAATAGCTTTCGACAGTGAAACTATTCGTTGAACGGATGTTGGATCGTTTATGGCAATAACAATAATTCGAGATTTTTCAATATTAGCTTGATTGAGAACGTCAGGGTAAATTGCATCGCCAAAAATAATGTTTGTACCTTTTTGTTTTTCTTCTTTTACCGTATCGGGATTTGTTTCCAAAATAACATATGGAATCTTGGCACTTGCGGCTGCCCGGGCAACATTTCTACCGTTAACTCCGTAACCGATAATTATTAAATGATCTTCAAGAGGTTTTCCTAAATCATTTTCCTTTTCAGCTTTTGATTCTCTTAAAAATGCGGCGAGCTTATCGCCAATTACCGGAGACAGCTTCAGAAGAATCGGAGTAATTGACATTGTAATAATAGATACGGCTAAAAAACTTTGATAAAAATTATCACTGAGAAATCCAACAGTTAAGCCGGTTTTAGCAAGAATGAAAGAGAATTCACCGACTTGAGCCAGTGCAATACCGGCAATAATTGAGATGCGCCATGGTACTCTCAACACTTTTATGGCGGAAATTCCGGTAATCGACTTTATGAAGACAACCATAATAGATAAGAAAATCGCTGATAAAAAATTATCCAATAAAAAATTTATATCGAGAAGCATACCGATCGATACAAAGAATAAACTTGAGAAGGCATCTCTGAACGGCATAATATTGCTTAACGCCTGATGAGAGTATTCCGATTCCGAAATAATCAATCCGGCAAGAAATGCACCAAGCGCTAATGAAAGACCAAGCTCACCCGTAAACCACACAATTCCGAAACAAATTACTATAATTGTAAATAAGAATAATTCTCTGCTCTTAGTTTGAGTAACTTTATGAAGCACAAATGGAACAAAATATTTTGTTCCTAAAATTACAAGTACAAGAACACCGGCAACTTTTAAGAATAAAATTCCGATTTCGGAAAGGATATCGCCTTCAATTCCGGCGAGTATAGGTGTGAAGAGTATCATCGGTACAACAATAATATCCTGAAATATCAAGATTGATAAAAGTATTTTACCGTGAGGGGTTTCTATCTCGCCTTTTTCACTGTATATTTTTAATAAAATTGCTGTTGAACTTAAGGCAACTAAAAAGCCGATAAATATTGCTTCGTTAATATCGGGTGCAATAGAATAAGCAATGATTGCAATAATGACAGTGGTCAATAAAACCTGCAGTGAACCCCCAATCAGTACCGATCTTCTTAAACGAAGCATTTCTTTAAAAGAGAATTCAATACCGATTGTAAATAACAGCAGTAGTATCCCTATCTCTGCGAGAACTTCCACTTGGTGAACAGAACTAACTAGACCAAATCCAAAAGGACCGGTAAACATTCCTGTGATTAAAAAACCGATTATTATGGGAAGTTTGAGGCGATGAAAAATCAATAAGATTACAATCGAGAGTGCAAAAATTATAATAACAACGTTAAGAAATTTGAATTCCATTTTATCACTTTCTTAATCGGGAATAATATAAATAGAACCGGGAACAGGGAGTTTAATTTTATAAGTTTTTCCTGCCGGTACTTTTAGTTGGTTATCTCTTAACCATGGATTTAGTTTTTTAAGCCATTTGTAATTAATCTCTTTATCCTTTGCCCAAATTGCGAGATCATTTATATCGGAAGTTACTTCAACTTCATAAGTCTTATACGGATCGTATCTTTCATAGTCTTCTATGTTAAAACCATAACGTGTGGGATTGGTAAGAATAAGTTTCAAGGCAATGGCTCTAAATAGGTAACGTGAAGTTTCTTCATTCAAAGTAAAGTTAAAATAATTCTTAGTTTTTTGTCTTTCAATTTGCCTGGCAACGCCGTCAATTCCCATATTATAACTTGCGGCAGCGGTTGCCCAGCTTCCGAATTTATCATATGCCTCTTTAAGATAATCACATGCTGCTTGTGTTGCTTTTTCAAGATGGTATCTTTCATCCACACTTTCTTTAACTTCAAGATTATATCTAGGTGCTGTCCCTTTCATAAATTGCCAGAACCCGGAAGCCCCGGCAGGTGAAACAAGATTATCTAAATTACTTTCTATTACAGAAATATATTTAAAATCATCGGGAATGTTATTCTTCGCAAGTATCGGTTCAATCACCGGGAACCATCGCTTAGCACGCTTCAGCATTAATATAGTATTTGAATGCCAATAAGTATTAACAATAATTTCGCGTTCTAATCTTTCTCTCACATCAATATCAAGCAAGGGAACCTCTTCACCGAATATTTCTACTCTTTCGGGAATCGGCGGTACAACTATTTGCAAACTTTGCGGCGTTGATTGGATGATGCCGGTTTTTGCTTCTTCAATATGTATGTAAAAGCTAAATAAGAACAATATTGATACAGCCAGAAGAATATAAAGCGCTATTAAATGTACCCGGGATATATGTGTCGTTTTCATAGTTAACTCATTCTTCAAATAGTTTTATAAAAGCAATTAATTACAAATATAATCTTTTTTAAATATCTGTGAATTTCAAGAGGATAATGGAGTAAACGGTTAGCCAAGGATTTAATTAACCCGAAATGAAATACTCGACTTACGCATATTCATTTTTGCAATCTTTTAATTTGTTACACTTTCAAAATCCAATACCAATTAAAGAATGCGGATCGATTTTACTATTAAACCAGTTGACGCCCCAATGTAGATGTGGTCCGGTTGATCTTCCTGTTGTTCCAACCTCACCGATTTTTTGACCTTTTACTACATACTCGCATGTAGTAACAGATAATTTATTTAAGTGAAGGTAAATGCTGGAGAGTCCTTGCCCGTGATCAATTAAAACAAAATTACCGTTGTAGTAAAAATCATCACCGGCAAGTTGGACTATACCATCAGCCATCGAAAAAACATCTGTACCAATTGGAGCAGCGTAATCCAATCCGTTGTGAATGTTTTGAGGAGTTTCGTTGATTATTCTTTGACTTCCGAATACGCCGGTAATTTTTGCATTCTCTATCGGTAACATAAATCCTGAAGCAAAATATGCAGTATCAATAATTCCTATTCTGCTTCGAGCTTTTCTCATTATTTCTCTTTCACGTTCAATTCTTGGCAGTTCTTCTTTCGGGGGACCGGTAAATTGCTGCTTTGTACTTGTAATCTTTTGGATATCATATTCTCTATTGGGCAGGTCGAATTTCTTTATTTCGGATTTACCGTTTGTGTATTTAATTTTTAATAGATGGATTCCTTTTGCATCTCTATCAAATCCAAAAGTAAAGACACCTTCTTTATCAAATTGCAGAATCTTATCGTTCAACATTACTTGTGCAAGGTTCTCTGCTTTCCCAATTAATGCATTGCCGGGTTGAGCAATACCGTATAATTCAACTTGTTGTGAAAAGACTATTATCTGAAAGCAGATAAATGATAGAAAAATTTTTTTCATAAAATTTTAGACGGGAATTAATAAATAGTCCAATAAGCCGAGATTTGTCCTTGAATATATTTATAGCTGGCATTATCGCGCGAAGTACTTCCAAGGTTTAATCTAGCCTGCATTGTTAATCTCTCAGCAATCCTATAATTAATATCAAGATTCGCTGCGAGTAAGAGGAAATTACTTGCGGGAACAAAGCCAATTTTACCGCCAAGTTTTATTTCTAAATGTTTTTTCTTTTCCAGCCATGAATCAACAAATAAACTGTGAGATTCAAAGTTATTTGGTGAATAATAATAATCGGCGTCATATTTATAGTTTGAGTAAAAATATTCGTAGCCTGCAATCACCTCAGGCAGGAATTTTCTCCCGATTCGTAATTGCAAATCATTTCCTTCGTTTCCGTCTGTAACGGTTAAATAAGAGAAATAACCCGAAAAATGAAATCCATTACGATGGTTATAATACCCGCCAATTCTATAATAAGTTGTATATAATCGGTTGTCGATTAAATATGGAGAGTATAAAACCAATGCAGCATCGGTGTTAAGGTATTGAAAATTAAGAGCGATAGTATCTTTCTTTTCAAAATTTATAAATGCATCGGATTCATCACGAGTTTCAAATCCATCAACATTAACTTTACCAAAACCGGCTCCAATTGTTACATTATCGATAAAGCGCAGGTAGAGATGTCCCTTAAAAGTTGTAAAAGTTTTATCACCTATAAAATTATAAGTGCTAATCACATCTTCATTAAGACTTGCAGCATTTGCATTCATTTGCGTTTTAAAGTAGGATACCCCGAAAGTCAACCAATAAGTAAAACCAAGTTCCATTCTGGCACCAATGGTCCAAAATTTGAAGCTAAGATTGTCGGAATAAAAAGAGGCTTGAGGTGCTAGACCAATATAATTTGGAAAGGTTTCGAAAATGGCGGCTAAACCTGTAACAGGGAGATATCCTTTGCGTAATTCGATCATAGCAATTTCGGTTGAATCAAGATCATCCCATACTAAAAGTGAATCGTATTGTGCTCTGGCATTATCAAAAAGTTTTGCTTTGGCATATGAATCTCCAAGATATAATCTCGGTTCAAATTCGTAAGGTTCTTCATGAACCAATTCTTTAAACATTCTGATTGCGCCTGTGGTGTCATCGAGAGCATAAGCAACTTTAGCTCGTTGTAAAGATGCTTCATAATAATAACCGGAGGAAGCTGCTTGGTCATATGCCTCTTTTGCTTCTTCCAATCTACCGGCACAAAAGAGTACATCGCCGTATTCTTTAAGAATAATATTATTAGGCTCGGCTTGCCGTAGATAATCTTCATAGTAGGGAAGTGCACCTTCGCAATCCCCCTCAAGCACAAGTTCTCTTCCTTCATTTAAAATTCTAAAAAGTAATTCTTCTTCATAACGTAGTTTTTGAAACTCGATGTTCTGTTCAAGTTTAATAACTTCGTTATTGTTGGGATCGACTTCGCGTGCACGGTCGGCAAAAGATTGTGCTGCTTCAAAATCGTTGTCAACTAACATTAATGATCCCATTGCAATAAGTGCATCAACATTATTGGGACGAGCGGATAGAACATTTTCTAAATATTCTCGTGCAAGCTGGATATCTTGACTTGTCCAAATAGAAAGTTGTGCTCTAAATAGCTGGTAATCCAAATTGTTCGGATAATCTGCAAGCAAACCATCCATTATACTAATAGCGCGATCAAAGTAGCGTGCCCAAGCATT
>CAYLVF010000031.1:0-2985 GCA_964387045.1 uncultured Melioribacter sp.
TAAGGAATTGTTATCGGAGTCCATTCGATATCTTCATCAGAAAGATTTGATTCTGCCAAAGGCATCCTTCGGGAGATTCCGATTTCCTCAAGTTTATTTAATCTAGCTTCCGATTCCTCGCGCAAGAAAGAAGTCTGCGATATGAAAAGTTTCAAAGTTGAAGCCTCATTTAATGACCCGTTGAAATAGCAAAAGACGCATTTCACGGGTCAGACCCGGTTGAATAGCAAAAGACGCATTCAACGGGTCAGGGATTAAATAAATAAATTCGTTTGTCTTTATAATCAGGGTGGCTGTCGATGTGAACCCAAGAAACATCTCTTTCCATTCTGTGAATGTGAGGAAACAAATTTTGATTCTCTAAAATTTGTTTTCTGATTGTTGATGAGGCAATAATTGGAGAATGGAAATCAATAGCACGTCCGAACTTATGTTGAGAGAGTTTGGCACCAACGGAAGTAAAGGGATCACGATAACCACGATTTTGAAATGAACCACCGAACTGCCAATTATTTATGTAAATAGGTACATCGAAAAATTCTCTTAGATCGTCCATAGTTTCTTTCATTTCATCAGATATAAACAAAAGCGAATTATCACTATAGATTTTATACATCTTTTCAGAAACAAATTCATATGGTTTGAAATATTTTGGGACGTACATAGAGCTAACCTATTTTAATATTGAAAAGACTAAAAGGACAAAAAGGACTACCGAAGAATAAAACCAGTTGTCTTTGTAAAAAGGAATTGGTTTCTCAATTACTTTTACTTCTGTTATAGTTTTTGTTTGTGTGATTATTTTTTGTTTTATATCTGCAGCGATTTCAAAATAGTTAAGAGGTGGGAAGAAATATTTAATGGAGATCTTCGAGCTGTCTTTCCGGAATGTTGTATCTGCAGAAGCGGAAATAATCATAGAAGAATCAGCTAAATAGGAAGTGTCAAGTTCAGCTGAAAGTTTAGGAATATAAATAGTATCCTGGATAAAAACAGTGTCAGGTTTCGTATACACAGTATCACTGGAATAATGGAAAGATGGAATATTGGAATAATCGCCGGTTGTTTGATTGCATGATTTTATGATTGAGTTTGTGATTAAGAGTAAGATTATGAGTAAGATTAAGATAACTATTGTTGAACTTGATTTGGTCATCTGTTGATTTGTTATTGAGTTATTAGATAGATTGTAAGGACTATAAGGACCAAAAGGAACTTGAATAATAAATGAGGAATGTACTTATCGAGTTTTAACCAGAAACAATCCATATCCCAACTGCCCTCGCAAGTGCCAAGATATTTCCAGTTGATGCCTCTTTGTCTGCCGATGTTAACCATTGAATCAAATAAAAGCACACCGATAAAAACAGAAAGGAAAAAG
Source organism: uncultured Melioribacter sp. (assembly GCA_964387045.1). Taxonomy (GTDB): domain Bacteria; phylum Bacteroidota; class Ignavibacteria; order Ignavibacteriales; family Melioribacteraceae; genus SURF-28. The sequence continues at coordinate 1,382 of CAYLVF010000031.1, forward strand.
AGAAGCAATAAATTTAGAGGGGGTACATAAGAAAATAATGCGAAGGGATAAGCAAAATGCAGAAACAATCTTAATAAAAAGAAAGTGCTATGCCATTTTGATTTCCAATAGACGGCTGCTGATTTATCAGCAGCGACCATATACTCTAATTGCTTTGAGACTTGACCGTGTGCAATGCCAAGGATTACATAAAAGAGAGTCCAATAAAGAACTGTAATAAATAAAAACATAATAAACCTTTATTTAGTTTCTGCGAACTTTTGTAAAGCTTTCGGAGCGAAAGCACCGAAAATAAAAAGAGAAACAAGCGTAACGGATTCCGGCGTAAGCTGGTCCAAAAAAAGAAGGAAGCCGGAAATAATAAGAGCAGCAATAAGAGCTATGAAAGACATTAATCTCATAGAAGATTTATTGCCTCTGTCGTCTGACAAATAAGTTTTGTCAGAATTGATCCCTTTGGGACAAGGCTGCGGATTATCAGCATTGTTTGACTCTATATGTTTGCATTCGAGAATAATTTTATTTGACATAGCGGAACCATAGATAAAAAGCTAGTCCCGGCGACTCGTAAACCGGGACGGAGCAATGTTATTATGATGGGTAAACTTTTAATGAAATCTGAAAAGGTGTTGTATTAGAAACTGTAAATGTGTTTACGTTATGATCAGTAAGAAGTGTTTTTATACGAATAATACGGGCACTAGAACGAGCGAACATTGAGATAATGCCTTTTTCTGCTGTAGAATTAAAAGGAGTTATTACAATAGATGTATTTTTGGTAGTAAACATATCATGATCAGCAGTAAGTACGAAATGAGGATTGGCACCAGTCCACGGAGTTGTCTCTTGTGTCCAAGCTATACCACCGATAGTATCAGTAATAACTTTCACAATACAAGAACCATATAGATTCTCAACATTGGCTTCATACTGGAAGTAAAAATCATTTATTCTAGAAGCGGAGTTTACTAGGTTAAAAGGCAACTTATTTGCAGAAGTATTAAGAATCAGAGGGAAGCCTTGAATTGAACACGTAACAGCAATGTTATTGTCACCGAAAGTACCGTCAGAATTTGAAGAAGTAAAAACAACATTTGGGAAACAAAACAAATTAACATTGTCTTTAAGGAATATACACTGATCATCTAGGTCATAAGTACCAGGATAAACAAGAATTAGATCACCGGAAGAAGCAGCTTCAAGAGCGTCGATTGGTGATAAGAAATTACATTTGTTTGGACCAAGAGTAATGATATTAGAAGTTCTGGGAAGTAAGTCCATGAAGCTATGAAGCCCTTGCGATTGCAAGGTTGGATTAATTTTTCTCATTGATAAACCTCAATAAATTATTAAGATTGTGAAGGGGGAAGGATTCGAACCTCCGACCTCTAGATCATGAGTCTAGCGAGCTACCACTGCTCCACCCCAACTAATTACTATTTCAATAAAACACGAATTACTTCATCTGCTCCGGATGCTGCATCTAATGCTTTACCGACCACCGTTTGTAATTGATAAGTAGTAGGTGGATCAGCAAAAAGCATTGGATAAATCTTTGGATCACACCTAACAGGAGTGCCTCTATTAATAGCAGCACCAGTAAC
>CAYLVF010000031.1:2995-13373 GCA_964387045.1 uncultured Melioribacter sp.
TATCGGCAAGACAAACTCCAAGCTTCAGATTATAATCTTCTTCTGAATTACAATATTGACCATGAACGTTGACAAAATGACCTTTAAGTACAAGTCCACCAGTATTATTTTGAATAGAAGTAACTACACCATATTGTTCAGTTTTCATTTTATATCACCTTAGAATAAATTAAAATTATTTGTTTCTTTTCTTACGAGAATTTGTTTTTTTAGGGGGTATATCACTTGCAACAAAATCCACAGTAGAAGCATCAGCGACCGGAATTAAAATATCTGGATAATCTTCCACTTCGCTTTGTGGAAGGTCTGCGATTGAACCTTCTTTAAATAATTTGCCGTTATAACGAAAATGTGTATTAGTTATTTTGACTTTCATAACCCTCACCTTAATCCGTCAGCTGACGGAGATTTTTATATTAAGCGTTAGTCCGTTAGCTAACGGATTTAATTAAATAACCGGCTTCTGCACCAAGGATTTTCACATCAAAAATATCTGTAGTTCTTACGATTTCGATTTTTCCGGATTCTTCGTAACGGTCTACCATAGGCATATTCTTTTTTCTAAGAGTGTAACCGAAGGAAGGTTCATAAATAGATCTCTCGATGTTCTGAGATTTTTCCGGGACGTAAGCAAGGATTACATTGTCACCCCAAATATCTTGGAAATCACCTTCATCATCGGCATAAACAGCGGAACCGACAACAATATTAGGTATATCCAAAAGAGATTTAAGCAGGTCGACAGTAACAACGGCTGCGGAGGTATAAGCAATACGGTCGATAATTTTTGGATGCTCTTTAATTGCGGCGAATGCTTTAGCACCAAATAAAGCAGTGTTAGGATAAGCTGCAATCTTAGAGCGGATTTGTTCTTTAGCATCTTCAAAGATCGGGATAGGATTTGAAGTTTCGTTTGTGAATTTATCACCGGCGCCAAGAGTAACTTTATGACCAACCGGGAAACTATTTAAGTCTTGAACAAGATCAGAAGCTTTCTTTTCAAGACGAAGAGAAATACCGTCAGTTGTAACTTTGGTAGCATGTTGTTGAAGATTAATAATATCTTCATCGGCTTCGCGGTAATCAATAGGATACTCAAGATCATGTTCGGTAAGAACAAAATCAATAGTAGATTTATCGGCAGGATTAATACGATTGGAATTAGCGCGAATAGCTCTTTCGGTGTTATAAACTTTGAAAGATTCTTTAGTGAACTCTAAAATTTGTCCCCCTTCCTTTGATACAATAACAACCGGGAATAGAGCACTTGAAACATGAACAGCATTATTAAAACCACGCGCAATAGTGGTTAAAACCGGGTCGATTACTCTTTTCTTTTTGAGTGACATTTAATTATTCCTTAATTAATTGACAAATTTTGATAATTTCTTTTTAAGAATATCTGGATTTTTTATTGGACCAATAACTTTCTTTATTGGTATTTGCTTAGAAATATTTTTTGGGTTTTTCTTACTCAATTATTTTCTCTCATTAATTACTTTATGAAAAGCTTCTTCATAAGTTATTCCATCTTTTTTCATAAAATTAATTATTTGAGAATGTAGAGCAGCGGAATCCGGGTCTAAATCAAAGTCATCAAAAGAAGTATCTTTATCATTTTCGGTTTCCACGTCTTCGAGAGTGGCAACTTCTTCAAACACCAGAATCTTAGGAATCGAATTAACGAACTCGGTTAAAAGATTTTGAATCTCGTTTGATAATTCTCTTTGATTAGTTTCAGCGAAATTAAGAGTCTCGAAATAATTTAAGAGATTAACCATTTTTTCTTTCATGGCGGGGGTAAGATTTCCATAAGCTACTCTTTCGGTTAACATCATTTCAAAATTAGCGACATCTATCTTAGCTCTGAGATCACTCATTTTATTTTCGAGTTTAGCGAGTTCCTCTTTGTTATCTTCCATGAATTGAAGATTTGATTCGGTGTGGTTTGAGATAACATTCTTAAAATCAGTGATAACAGTCGTAAGAGTGTTGGAAAGATTTTCGAAGTACTCTCGAATTTCCGAATTGTCGGATTTGGCGGATTCGCGAATTTGCGAATTATCTGCTTGTACATTTTCATCAAGCTGTTCTTTTACTTCTTTCCGTTGGCTAACGGATTCAATTTCTTCTTCTCCGTCAGCTGATGGATCTTTATCAAATTCAAATTCAGTTAATTCATCTTCTTCATTGAACTCAACATCTGCTAGTCCTTTAACTGCGGGAACAGTTGCGCCTAAAAATCCAACATGATTTAATAAACCATCTTTAGTTAAAGAAATGCTGCGCTTTAAGAACTTCTTTTCTTTTACGGCTTCAATAAATTCATTCACCAAGTTTTTAGCTTGCGCGAAAAGACGATCCCCTTTCACAAAGATTTTTTCAATCCATCCAAAAGCCGGAGCATTAGATTTCGGGTGTCCGATTACAATCGGGGCTTCATGTTCGGAGTTGTTGTAAGTGTTGGCAATCTGTTCTAAATCTTCGACAGAATAATCTTTAGTAATTCCGTTTGCTGAGGTGTGAGTACCGGTTCTAAAAATTTCAAAAGGTTTCATTTGTGATTCCCTTGTAAGTGAAAAATACTTTATGGGAAAATGTATATAAAAAAATATAAATACAAGAAAAAAATTATAAGAATAGATAAATTTCGCTAAATTAAACAAGATGAAAAAACAGAAGAAAAATATTAACCCGAAGATATCGGAATCGACCACTTCTCGGAATCGACCACTACGTGGGTGGGAAGATGAGAATAAGCCTTTAACGGTAAAGCAGCAAAGATTTGTAGAGGAATACTGTAAGGATTGGAACGGAAAGCAAGCTGCAATTCGTGCAGGATATTCTGAGAGGACAGCGGAATACACAGCATCCAGAATGTTAAGGTTTGTTAAGGTCAAAAAAGCAATTGATGAACGAATTGAGGAGCGGAAAAAGAATTTAGAGATCACTGAAAAAGAAATAATTGCTGAGTTAGCAAAGATTGGATTCTCTGATGTATCTAAGTATTACGAACCGGGTTTCGAATTAAAGGATATTACAACACTTCCGAATGAACTAACTGCAGCGATTAAGGAAGTGGTGAAGTTTGAAACTGAAAAAGGAACTCGTGTTGGTGTGAAGTTCTACTCAAAGGAAACAGCACTTGAATTATTAGGGAAGCATCTTGGGATGTGGAAGGCTGATGAAGGAAATAAAGAAATGACAATAATAGTGAAAGATGAAACGGAAGATTAAATGCTTTATGCAGAGTACAATATAAAGTATCACAAAATACAACGAAAAATTTTCCGGGAAGATAGAGAGAAAAGATTTAAGGTGATTGCTAAAGGACGGCGATTTGGGTTAACACATGGATTTGCAAAACATGTTATACATCAAATGATAAATGAAGTTTCGCCGGTGCTTTGGGTTGATACGATCTACGGAAATATCGAAAGATATTTCCGGCGTTACTTTGAACCGGACTTAAAAAAAAGTGGTGTGAATTATAGGTTTAGAGCAACGCAAAATGATTTGGTTGTTGCAAAATCAATATGTGATTTCCGTTCTGCGGATAAACCGGAGAACATAGAAGGATTTGGATATAGGTTAATAATTTTGAATGAAGCCGGAATAATCTTGAAGAATAAAAATCTTTGGTTAGAATCAATTTATGCAATGACGTTGGATTACAAAGATTCAAAAGTTTTTATTGGGGGTACACCTAAAGGAAAGTACCATAAGAATGAAAAGCATTTGTTTTATGAATTGTTCCATAAGAATAATCCAGATTGGAAGTCTTATCAGTTCTCGACTTATGACAATCCATTATTAGATAAGCAGCAGATAAAAGATTTAGAAAATGACATTCCGGTTCGGCTAAGACGGCAAGAAATACATGGAGAATTTGCTGATCGTTCTGATGAAGGAATAATAAAATCTACTTGGTGGAATTATTACAATGATAACGAATACGGAAAAGAGAAAGTAATTAAACGTATTGCAATGTGGGACACTGCATTTAAGAAGAATCAAGAAAATGATTTTTCGGTTTGTGGAGTTTGGGTAATTACATCTGCAGCGTACTATTTGGATTATGTGTTTCGAGAAAGAATGGAGTTCCCGGATTTGAAAAGTGCTTCAGTGGATATATATGAAAAGCAAAAGGTTAATGAAATATGGATAGAAGATAAAGCAAGCGGAACAAGTTTAATCCAGGAATTAAAAAGAGAAACGAGGATTCCGGTAAAACCAATAAAAGCGAATCAAGATAAGATTGAATATGTACATGCGGTTACACCGCTTTTGAAATCGGGAAAAGTATTTATAAAAGAAAATGAATCGTGGACAGATGACTTTTTAAGAGAATGCGAAGAATTCCCCTATGGTGAATTTGATGATCAGGTAGATATGCTTTCCAAGTTTTTGAATGAAGCGAAGAATGAGGTGAAGGAATTTGATTTGAATTCATTTAGAGCAATAAAAAGAAAAAAGAATTTCCGAACAATAAAAAGAAATTAAAAAGGAAAAAGACATGGAATTTTATTCATTAAAGAAATTGACCGGCGAAGTTGCTACGAGAAAGAAGATAAGCAGCTTTACGAATCTGATGGGAATCTTACCGGACCCAAATAAGATATTAGAAGAAAACGCTTATGATTATTCTATATTCCGGGATTTATTAACAGACCCGCATTTAGCTGCAGCGATACAACAAAGGAAGATGCAAGTACTAGAGAAACGAATATATCTACACGGTACATCAGAGCAGGTAAAAAGAGCAAAAACAGTTCTTGGGAGAATCGGAGTGTTCCGAATAATTAACGAGTGCTTGAACTCGTTGATGTATGGATTCTCACCTATGGAAGTTATTTATGATTATGATGAATTAGCAAACGAATTAATAATAACCGATCTGAGAGAGAAACCGCAAGAATGGTTTATCTTCGATACGAAGAATGAAATTAAGCTGAGGAAAAAAGATGGCGGGAGTTATTTTTTTGAACCGGGTCAAACTCTGCCAGATTACAAATTTATCATCGTAAGGAATCTACCAAGTTATGAAAATCCATACGGAGAAAAATTATTAGCAAATGTATATTGGCCAGTTATCTTTAAAAGGGCAGCTATTGAATATTGGCAGGACAGAGTAGAGAGATATGGTTTACCTTTTATCGAGGGTGATTATCCGGATGCTGCATTGCCGGAAGATATCACTGCGTTTGAAAATAAGATTGAGGAAATGTTAGAGACAAATATATTGACAAAGAAGGAAAGCTATAAACTCAGTTTCAAAGAGCCACCTAAATATGAACTCGGGAAAAGTTTTGAGTATATAATTGATTTCCACAACAAAGAAATATCCAAAGCAATATTAAGTGTAACGTTAACAATAGAATTAGGAAGCAGTGGTTCCTACAATGCTGCGAATGTACATCGTGATATGCTGCGGATGTTAGGAAATGGCGATAAGCAATTACCGGAATTAGCACTCAACCGGCTTCTGCAATATGATATGTTTTTGAATTTCGGAAAAGTAGAGGCTGCAAAAGTACAGCTTATAGAAGAAAAGCAGGCAAAGAATAAAAGCAGATTATTAGATATAGGTGGTTAATCTATGTCCGAATCAAGTAAACAAGCATTAGATGTATTGAAGTTTATTTTCTCAATTGTGATCAGCATATTGGTTGCTGCGCTCGGGTATATGATGACGAATAAATTAGAAGCGATTGAAAACCAACTTGAAAAAATGAACAGTGCGATTCATAATCAAATGGTAATAAATAATACATTACAATTTAGGATCGAGATTCTTGAAAAAAGATTGGATGAATTTGAATATTAATTAAAGAATATTTCAATAAGATTATTTATATTTATTTGTAAACTACCTCACAAAAAAAATGGGGAAATTTCATGAAAGCATTAGAATACATAAAGAACAACATTCTAACTTTGATACTACTCATTTTACTACTAATTACCCTCATTGAATTGAAAGCTACCAGAAGCGAATTATATTCCAAAATTGAATATGCTGAAGATGAAATAGTTGTTAGCATAAATGATATTTATGATGAGCTTAGGTCAATAAAAAATGCTATTGAAGATTTGGAATATGCTGTAGGTGAAATAAAAGAATAGAAATACTTACACTATACTCTACCCTATTTAGTTTTTTTGTTTTACATAATTATCGAGTTGTGAGATTAGTTCGTTTGCAAGTTTGTCACTAAGTCTGGTTTGAGTAGAAAGGTTGATTAATGTACCAAAATGTGTCGGTGTACGATTACAAATTTTTGCTGCAACTGATTTTTTAATGTTATGGTTATTGATAAAATCATGAACTCGCTTTTTGTTTAGGCATATACCATGGGGGAATTCTCTTTTAACTGCAACGTCTCCGCGAATATATTTTTCATAGTAATTAACAGTATCAATTGAATCGATTATCTTTTTGTAAAACTGAAATGATTCTTCCGATATCGTAGTAGAAGATATAAATAAAGATTTCAGGGAACTACGTGATTGACCGGATTGCAATGCAAGGACAGAGACGGAAATATTTTTTTGTTTTAAAAGCTGTTTTAGCTGGTCTTTACGTGTTTTAGATTGTGGCATCTGATAATTGTTTTGTGAAGTACTTTTCTAAAGTTAATAATGAATTATATAAATGCAAAGCAAATGATAAAAAATTTGAGGTAATAATGAAGAACGAAAGTCCGGTAAATTGGGAAGAGTTAATTGTAAGTAATATGATTCAGATAGAAGCCTTAACAAATATTCTAATCCGGAAAAAGATTACTGATGATAATGAGTATATGCTGGAGATAAAAAACATACGAGATAAGATGGAGAAGAAGTTGAGGGATTCTACGAAGATGAATTAGTAGAGAAAGAAATTGAATTACGTATGACCATTTTAGGATAATTGGAGAATGTATAAATAGCTTTTGATAGACTTACTAAATCTAAGGGCGATAAATTGTATTTATTTATATTTGTTATTAGGGGATCAAGAAATTTAATCGCAAAATTGACGGCTGTTTTTTCTTGACTGGTTATTTTTCTCATGGCCTATTCTCACAGTTTATTGGATTAGAAATTTAAATAGAGATGTTCTTGAAAACCAATAAAAGTATCTCTGATTGATTGAATATCACCTAATCGTTTTTTTGCATCTGCTAGGGCTTGGTATTTTAATTCTAGTAGTGCTGGGAGTTTTGCGTCGTCTAACTCTTCGTAACCAGCTTTAACATATTGATCTAATACAAAATCTAAAAAATCACGCTGAGCTAAATCATATTTCTCAAAATAAACTTTTGCATTAGTGGCACGATCTAAACGAGGAACTAATTCTTTGTGATAAGCTATATAAGCAAGTACATCAAAAAGATCACTATGTTCACCATGAACAATTTTACGAAGATCTTCTAATTGTGATTTGTAGTATCCTTTTGTTTCCAATTCTTCAAGCAGTTTCTTTCTTGTATCCGGTATACTCCAAATTTTTCTGAGTTCCTCTTCGTTCTTAAAGAAGGAAGGTATATCACCAAAAAGATTTCTTATGAATTGCTCTGCAGAAATTTGTTTACCATCGGGATCCCAGAATGTGGTTTTAACCATAGAATCTAATTCACGAACTTTATGATCTGAGAGTTTGACACGAATAATTTCTCTAGGTGGCTTATCGCAAGTACAAGGAATATTTCCACAAACAGGACAAGGTTCCGGTGGTTCAATTTCGCAAATGCACGGTATTTGTCCACACACTGGACAAGGTTTTGGAGGTTTTGGGGGTTCATCTGGAGGTAGAGGTGGTCCATCCCAATTATCATCTTTGAAGTGATCATGAGCTTCTACGAAATCATAAATAGTAAAATAATCTTTACCGTCATATAACCTAGTACCACGACCAATTATCTGTTTGAATTCTACCATTGAATTAACCGGACGGAGAAGAACAATATTTCTGACTTCGGGTGCATCAACACCGGTACTTAATTTTTGAGAAGTAGTTAAGATGGTTGGAATTGTTTTTTCATTGTCTTGAAAGTTTCTTAAATGCTCTTCACCAATTTTACCATCGTCAGCAGTAACACGGTGGCAATAATCCGGATTGGTGCCTTCTTTATTTTGGTTTATTAAATCTCTTATTGCAGCAGCATGTATTTGAGAGGCACAGAAAACCAGAGTTTTTTGATTTTGATTGATGTTCTGAAGCATCAATTTTACCCGGTATTCTTCTCGTTCTTTTATCTCAATAATTTTATTAAAATCTGTTTCGGTGTATTCTTTTTCTTTATCTATTTCACCGGTTATGACTTCATCATCATCAGTGTAAGTATATTCATCAATAGTAGTGTCAAATTGTTTTACTCTAAAGGGAGTAAGGAAACCATCATTAATACCATCTTTAAGAGAATAGGTGTAAACCGGTTCTCCAAAATATCTGTAAGTATCTCTGTTAACATCTCTGAGGGGTGTTGCTGTTAAGCCGAGTTGAACTGCCGGGCTGAAGTAATTCATAATTGCACGCCACTGGCTTTCATCGTTTGCACCGCCGCGATGACATTCATCAATTACAATAAAATCGAAATAATCTTTAGGGTATTCACCAAAATAAGGTGAATTATTTTGACCACTCATAAATGTTTGGAAGATGGTAAAGAAGATACTTCCGTTAGTAGGAACCCGACCTTTCTTTTTAATTTCATCCGGACGAATTCTGACAAGTGCATCTTCTTCGAATGCGTTGAATGCATTGAATGCTTGATCTGCTAGGATATTTCGATCTGCAAGGAAGAGAATACGGGGTCTTCTTTGTCCATCCCGATTTATATTCCATTTTGAATTGAATAGCTTCCATGCGATTTGGAAAGCGATTGCAGTCTTGCCGGTTCCGGTTGCAAGTGTTAGAAGTATTCTGTTATTCCCTTCTGCTATTGCCTCAACAACTTTTCTAATTGCATTATCTTGATAGTAACGCGGCTGCCAAGTACCTCCGCGATCTTCGAAAGGAACGGATAGGATTGTATCACGCCAAATAATTACTTGAGTTTCTTTTTCATCCTTTGGAGATGGGAAGGACATTTCCCAAAGTTCATCGGGAGAGGGGAAGCGGTCAACATCTCCTTCACTTCCTCGTTCCATATCAACTGCATAAATTTTAAGTCCGTTGGTAGCATAAGTAAAACGAATGTGTAAACGATTTGCATAGTCTTTAGCTTGACCAACACCTTGAGTATAGTATTCGTCTCTGGCTTTAGCTTCAATTACAGCGAGCCTTCTGTTCTTATATTCAAGGACATAATCAGCTTTAAGTGCTGCTGCTCTCTGACCATTTTGACCGAGCAAGCGACCGGGAGCGATTTTGTATTCCGCTAAAACTTTACTGTCATTACCACCCCAGCCGGCTTCTCTGAGAGCGGGATCGATTAACTCAAATCTGGTTTGGGCTTCGTTCATAATTATTCTATTTCTGGATTCTATAAATATTAACTAAAGAATTATTTTATTACCCTTAAGTGCATTTTGTAAACGCTAACAATAATGTGATATTTTCAAAAAATCACATAACGATCATGTGAAAAAGTGTTAAAATCGATTAAATACGCACTATTTATCTGAATGTATCACATAAGTATCACATAAGAATTATGCCCAAAATGGGATATAACTAGCATACTTTCTTGATTTATTTTCCGGATTGTCTTCTTTAATTGCACCGGCTTCTAAAGAGTCTCTAATAATTCGCGAAGCGATAGAATAGTTGTGATCAGCAATTTTAAATCTTTCACGTAGAGACTGATTAGTCATTTTTTCGTTTGAAACATATTTAAGACAAGAATGTTGATAACATGCACGAATCTTTTCCTTCTTATCCAAATTATTTAAACTTTTGTAGCTATACATAGAAACGATTGTTCTATTTTCGGCAACAATCACATTAATTGGCGGAAGCTGGAACAATTCATTATACATAATAACTTTATCTAAACCACTTCCTTTTTCTTCGCAAAAACCTAAGCGTCGCATAATATCGGCAAAACCATCATTCCGAGAAACATAAGCATCAATAAATCGATCGGGTGAAACAAGAGGAGTTCCAGGATTGGAGATATCAATCCTATCGGAATAGATCTCAATCATTGGGAATCCCTTTTCATTAAAATCTTGATGGATAAGAGCATTGGCGACCAATTCCCTAATTGCAATATCCGGATACATTCGGAGATCTTTTCTAAGGGCTTTACCAATTTCTTCATTGGCAGGAAGTTGACTATTTATCCATTCAACCAAACCTTCAAAACCCAATGCATATCCTTTCCCACCAATTTGCTCCCGTTCAGTTTCAACTTTGTTTTTGCCTTTATAGACAATTACCCTAATTGAT
>CAYLVF010000032.1:0-13168 GCA_964387045.1 uncultured Melioribacter sp.
CTGCACGTGAATATTTTAAGAAGTTAAATTCGTTAAAACTTATTACCAATGAAACGACTGAATCTTTCCCGCAAAATCTTGATTTGAAAATACTAACCGGAATTAAAGACAAACAACCTGTAAGCTCTTTTCATTTATTAAAATCCAGGACAATTGCTTATGTAAGCATACTGCTTTTGTTTATTTCTTTGCTTACCGGTTATTATTTGTTCGAACAGACGAATATAAAGAAAGAAGAATTAATCTTGGCAAAAGCTAAAATTGAGCAGCAGGAAAAGTTAATAAACTTGGTGATGACTAATCAACTTAGTCCCGTTACTGTTTATCCGACTTACGATAACGAAATAATAATTAAAGCAGACTTGTGAGGTGCAAAATGAAAAAAATAATTTTATTAGCAGCCGTAGTTTTTATGATCTCATGTACTGAAAAGGAAGATGGCATAAAAGTAATCGAAAATTATGATGACATCTATTTTCCGAAAGCAGAAGTAGAAAGTAAAATTGATACTGAAGAAGAATTCGATAAAGTCATTAATGATTTGAGAGAATCAGCCAAGAAATATGTTTCAGATTATGCCCAGCCGGTTATTGTGAAATTCAATCATAGAATTTATATAAACGAAGAAGGAAAAGTAGATGCGGTAAAAGAAATTACTTCCCTGTCTTCTCAAATGATAAAAAATGATAATGTGAAAAATATCTACGGCGAAGAGGCAACAAAACTTTTAGTTAAAGCTGCCGATAAATGGTCGTTCACGCCGGCAGTAAAAGATGGTAACCCGGTTAAATTCAGAGCTGATTTGATTTATAGCATTAAGTTTGATGAAAAAGGAGATGTAGTTGAAGAAACTTCTACTTTTAAATCTGTTGCTCGTTCAAAAATTAGCGAAGATGATGTTTACTATGTAGTTGTTGAACAACAGCCGACTCCAATTGGCGGATTACAAGCTATTCAAGAAAAAATAAAATATCCCGTAAAAGCAAAGAACGAAGGCATTGAGGGGAGAGTCTTTGTTAAAGCATACATAAACGAAAACGGTGAAGTTGATGAAGTAACTCTACTCAAAGGAATTCACCATGAATGCGATTCGGTAGCAATGGCTGCAATAAAACAAACTAAATTCACACCCGGCATGCAGAGAGGCGTACCTGTTAAAGTACAAGTTTCTATACCGATTGTTTTTAAACTACAATAATAGGGTATTACAATAACGTGAGCACGATTTATGAAATTGGCAAAGTTAATATTAATTACCGCAATAATTCTTCTAATAACAAGTTGTCGCAAAGAAATCGTTTCATTGGATAATTACAGTAGTACTATTCTCGACAATACAATTATGTCAACCATTCCACATTTGCAGTCGAATAAAGAAATTGAATTGATTGAAAAACATGGAATTAAGTCAATGAGTTTTATAAAACAAAAAACAGACAGTACTAAGTTGGATAGTCTAACCTATGTTGAGTTCGATAGAAAGGGCAGAATCGTCAGAAGAACCACAAAAGAAAATACGTCTATAGGATGTTTTCCAAATATATACAGACAAGAATTTATTTATGAAGACCAACGATTAAAAAAAGTGAATATTTTCACGTTTAAATACAAAAGTAACTCTGTACTTAAAAATTGGTTAGAAACTGATACTTCTCGATTATTGTTATTCGATTGGGAAGACTATACTTATGATGGTGATACAACCATCGTAGAGTCAGGTTATGCAACATGGAAGTACATAAAAGATGAAAGTGATAATATAATCCAACAATTGGTTTTTGTTAAAACAAATAATCAACAAACTAGTTTTAAATATATTCCAACTTCAATTGGGTTAACAAAAGAATTTTATGACACTATTTATGATGAGACTCGATTAACTGACTATACTATTGAAAAAAACATGATCATATCAAATTATTCGGATGGATCAAATGAGTTTATTACTGAAAATCTATTTGATGAAAGGGGATTATTAATTAAGAAAAATTATATCACAAATAATAAATTGACTACCAAAATTAAAGTAAGTTATAGTTACTATTAGGATTTTCAATAAATAATTGGATAGTCTCAGATTCCCCCAATCTTTAAGATTACGGGAATCTATAACGATTACAAACTCATTATATCGCTGTAAATAATAAATGCCATCAACATAAGTAAAACGATAAAACCAAAATTCTGAATTGCAATTTTAACTTTAACAGGCAGCTCTCTCCGCATTATTCCTTCAATAATAATTATAACAAAATGACCGCCGTCTAAGACGGGAAAGGGGAGAAAATTCAATATTGCCAAACTCAAACTCAGCATTGCTAAAAAGTATAAGAAAGAAATAATTCCGGTATCGGCACTCTTGGCGGCAAATTGAGCAATCTTAACCGGTCCGCCGAAAACTTGATCGAATTCAACATTACCAATAATAACGTTTTTTAACATTGTAAAAGTAAGAACAGTAATCTGACCGATATTATTTATACTTTCTTCAAATGATCTGAAGAAACCAAAAGTCTCGTATTTAATTGGACCTGTATACGCATCGGCAATGTAAATACCGATCTTGCCGTCATAACCTGAAGTAACAGCTGTTGTTACGGTGTCCTCATCTCTAAGTATAACCAAAGCAATTTCTTGCTCTTTGTTTGATGAAATAATAGCAATTGCTTCTTGACTGTTATTGACTATTATTCCGTTCATCTCAAGAAAAATATCCCCGGCTTGAATACCGGCGGCTTCAGCGGGCGAATTTTTCATTACTTCTGAAATAAAAGGTTGTGTATGCCCGAAAGGCAGCATAAAACTTTTTTGCGCACTTTCAGCGATCAGTTCCTTTGGAATATTTAATTCAACAACTTCATCTTCCCTAAGTACGGTTACGGTTAAATCTCTGCCGATATTTTGTACAAGAAGATTGTTTACGACATCTTCCCAGTTGTTTATCTCTTTATTATTGATTGATAAAATTTTATCGTAAGATTGAAATCCGGCTTGAGCAGCGGGAGTGTCTTCTTGAATATATCCCAAATCGGTTGTGTCAATAATCTGTTTGCCCTGAAAGAAATTTATTCCCCAAAGAATCAAAATTGTGAGTGTAAGATTCATCATCACACCGGCAGAGATAACAAATAATTTTTTCGGAGTTGATTTCGCTCTGAATTCATATGGCTTTGGTTCGGATTTGGTAAATTTAGTATCAAAACTTTCGTCAATCATACCGGAGATTTTAACATAACCTCCTAAAGGGAGAATACAAACTCTGTAATCGGTATATTCACCGCCGTCCCAATCTTTTGGAAGCGGACCGAATGAAAAACCGGTAATTTTATTGTAACCAAGTACTCTTCTTCCGTAACCGATTGCAAAAACCTCTGCGCGCATACCTGCAATTTTTGCGGCAAGAAAATGTCCGGCTTCATGAACAAAAACCAAAATCCCGATTGTAATAGCAAAATAAATTATATAGTCCATAATACTTTCAATTAATTATCGAATAAGTTTTTTGCAAACTCTCTCGTTTGACGATCACATTCAAAAATAGTTTCCAAATTCGGAGACCTATGATTTTCAATTTTATCGAGAGATGATTTAATTATTTGTGGAATATCTGTGAATGATATTTTCCCTTTAAGAAATTTTTCAACGGCTATTTCATTCGCGGCGTTCATAATACAAGGAGTTGTTCCGCCGGTCTCCATAACTTTATAAGCTAAGGCAAGACATTCAAACTTTTCATAATCCGGTTCGAAGAAAGTAAGTTCCTTCAATTTTGGAAGTCTTGTTTCAACATAACTGCAACCTAATCTTTCCGGAAAAGTTAATGCATATTGAATCGGTAGTTTCATGTCGGGTAAGCTGATCTGTGCTTTAATTGATCCGTCAATGAACTCGACCATTGAATGAATAATAGATTGAGGATGAACAACAACTTCAATTTTTTCTTTTGTTAAACCGAACAACCAATGAGCTTCAATAACTTCCAATCCTTTGTTCATCATTGTCGCTGAATCAATTGTTATTTTATTTCCCATCTTCCAATTCGGATGAGCAAGTGCCTGATCGACGGTTACTGTTTCAAGATCGTGTTTTTCCAAATTACGAAACGGACCGCCTGAAGCTGTGAGAATTAATTTCTCTATATACTCTTTCTCTTCACCAATTAAGCATTGAAAAATTGCGCTGTGTTCGGAATCAACCGGGATTAACTCGGCGCCGTACTCGTATATCATTTCCGTTATTAATTCACCGGCAACTACAAGTGTTTCTTTATTTGCTAATGCGATTCTTTTCTTTCTTTTAATTCCTTCGATGGTTGGTGCTAAACCTGCAAAACCGACTAACGCAGTTACCATAATATCATAATTACTGTTCTTTGCGATCTCTATTAAACCATCGCTGCCTGCAAGAACTTCGCATTTGTTTTTTATTCGCTTCCGTAATTCGGATGCTTTGTTTTTATCTATAACAACAACATATTCAGGATGAAATTCATCAACCTGTTTTTCTAATTCATCGATATTTGAATTAACGGTTAACCCGGTTACATTAAAATTATCCGGAAATGTTCGGATTACATTTAGTGTATTTATACCGATTGAACCTGTCGAACCAAGTATTAATATTTTTTTTTGAGAAGTCATCAACTATAAAATATTCTCGTTATTGCCATCAAGAAATTAATTACAACCAGAATATTCATCTGAAAATTCAGTGTATACAGCTTCTTAAGATTGCTACGAAGTCCGGATTTATCGTCAACAGGAGAACTCAAATCTTTTGTAATTTCCAACCTGAGTTTTTTTGCCGTAGGTATCAATTTCCAAAAGAGTAAAATGAGAATAACAACCATTACAATTTGTTTGGTTGTCAACCAATGATTTGCAGTGAACTGAAAAAATTGATAACCGGGATTCAATACAACCATTAGAATTCCCGTTACTAAAATTCCGGCGGCACCGATTATTCCGACAATATTAACAAATTTTAAGTAGAGTGAAACCAAACTGCTTTCACTTGATTTACCGACTGAGGCATTTATAGATTTTTTAAAGTAAAGTTCAACCAAAAGATTAACTAGCCACACACCCGAAAAAACAATGTGCAGAGATAAAATAAGCGGATAAAATTGCATAACATGCCCTTTCAATTTTGTTAGCTTTCAAATATATGAAAATGAGTACTTATTAATAAGTCTAAACTAAAGTAAATAAATAACTTAATCAGTCATCCAAGAGCCGAATAATCCGGTCAATCGTGAGAAATCTTCATCATCCAAATCCATGGAAACGAAATTTGCAAAATTATTTAAAACTACAACCGAGTTTATACTTGCGTCTTGATTTTCGAGTTTGGCAATTTTAGAAACAACATTAGTATTAATTTTTTGGATGTCATCATAAAGTTTAACAAGAGATTTTAGTTCCCAATCCGGCTGCTTACCGGTTTTGTGACGTAAAAATTGAGCAAGTGCATACATAGCAAATACTCTAAATTCTGTTTCTTCAATTGTTGCAAACGGTAAATGAAAACGTAACATTGGACGGAGTTTTGCTAAAATTGGGCAGCCGCTTGCCGGCATTATTATTCCAATTAAACTTCCAACTGCCGATTGCATATCAGTATCTTTAAAGTAAGAACGCTCCTTCGTATCAACCGTTACTTTAACTTTTTCAAATGATGTTTTTTCCGAAAAGAATTCTATTAACTCTTGAAGATTAACTGCAACAGGACAAAATTTATATTCATCTTTGTCTAATGGACAGTGAGCACATTCAAAGTTTTCAAACTTTGTCCACTCAGCCGGTTCTTTTTTTGATTTCCGGATTATTTGTAAAGTAGTCGGTTCGAGAAATATCTCGAATAAACTTTCAATTCCGTTCTCGAACTTAAAATGATAAGAATATTTTAATAAAGCTTTGTTCATAAATAATTCCTAATTTTAGTTAAAGAATCATCAAATTCATTTATCAGTCTTGACATAAGTTCTTTTACTGTTGGTATATCTTTAATTAAGCCGGAACCTTGCCCGGCTTCCATCATTCCTTCATCTGCATTGCCTTCAAATATACCAAGGCGTTCCCGTTTTTGTCCAAGTAATTCTTTTAGTTTATCGGCATCGACGCCCGAGTATTCAGCTGTTATAGCTTCGTTGCTGAACTTATTTTTCAACATTCTTGCCATTCCTATTTTTTTTAGAATTAAAACAGTATCGCTATCTTTTGCTTCAACAACACGCTGTTTGTAGTTTGGATGAGCGGATGATTCTTGAGTAACAGCAAACCGGGTTCCTATTTGAACGCCTTCTGCTCCTAAGGCAAGAGCAGCTAATATTCCCCGACCATCAGCTATACCTCCGGCGGCAATTACAGGAATTTTTACTGCATCAACCAACTGTGGAATCAATGCAAATGTTGTAAGTTCATCAGCTCCGTTATGTCCACCGGCTTCAACTCCCTCGCCAACTATTGCATCACAGCCGACACTTTCGGCTTTTAAAGCAAATTTAATTGAGGGTACAACATGACAAACGGTTATATCATTTTTCTTAAGAACATCTATAAACTTACCCGGATGACCGGCAGATGAAAAAACAATCTTTACGTTTTCTTCAATAACAACTTTTACTAATTCTTCTGCATCACCTCTTAACAAAGGAATGTTTACACCGAACGGTTTATTAGTTGCAGCTTTGCATTTTTTAATGTGTTCAAGAAGCAAGTCCGGCTTCATCGAACCTGAACCGATTAATCCTAACCCGCCGTTATTTGAAACAGCGGATGCAAGTTTCCAACCCGATACCCAAACCATCCCGGCTTGAATAATTGGGTAAGTAATATTTAACAAATTTGTTACTCTGTTATTAATGTTCATCTTTCTCTAAAAGTTGTTTTACATAAACTAACCAATAAAAACTTTATAATGCAACTTATTTGATAATAGCAAAGGTATTAGGTAATTTTGACGTTATTATTTTTATCTATAAGTGATTTCATTTCATTCACTTACAATTTTTTATAAGATAACAGTAGAGGTATAAATGTCCTACTTATTCACATCGGAATCCGTATCGGAAGGGCATCCCGATAAAGTATGTGATGCAATATCCGACGGTGTTTTAGATGCATTGTTAAAAGAAGATCCGAACGCAAGAGTTGCATGTGAAACTTTTGTGACTACAGGTTTGGTTTTAGTCGGCGGCGAAGTTACAACCAAAGCTTATGTCGATATTCAAGAAGTAGTAAGAAGAACGGTTGAACAAATCGGTTATACCGAAGCAGAATATAAATTTGATTCCGAATCATGTTCGGTCTTAAACGCAATTCATTCGCAATCTCCGGATATTGCAATGGGTGTGGATAAGGGCGGTGCGGGTGATCAAGGTATTATGTTCGGTTATGCATGCGATCAAACAAAAGAATATATGCCGATGCCTATTATGTTCGCTCATAAACTTGTTCAACGTTTAGCATATATAAGAAAGCGTAAACCTGAATTAATGCCCTACTTAAGACCCGATTCAAAATCTCAAGTTACAATTGAATACGATGATAATCATAAACCGGTTCGTGTTGATGCAGTTGTAATATCAACCCAGCACGATGCGAATGTAAGACAATCGACAATAAAGAAAGATGTTATTGAACACATAGTAAAATATGTTATTCCAAAAAAATATTTGGACAAGAAAACTAAGTATTATGTAAATCCAACCGGAAGATTTGAAATTGGCGGTCCTCACGGCGACAGCGGTTTAACAGGTAGAAAAATTATAGTCGATACATACGGCGGATGGGCGCCTCATGGTGGTGGAGCTTTTTCCGGTAAAGATCCTTCCAAAGTTGATAGAAGTGCAACTTACGCTGCGCGTTATGTCGCTAAGAATATTGTCGCCGCAAAACTTGCTAGAGAATGTTTAGTACAGCTTTCTTATGCCATCGGTGTTGCACAGCCGGTTTCTATTTATGTTGATACGAAAGGAACCGGAAAAATACCTGATAAAGAAATTGCAAAGATGATACAAAAAGAAGTTGATCTTACTCCGAAAGGAATTATCAATAAATTAAAATTAAAAAATCCGATTTATCAAAAAACTTCTTCTTACGGTCACTTTGGTCGTAATGAAAAAACTTTTACTTGGGAAAAATTGGATTTAGTACCAACGTTTAAGAAATATTTATCTAAAAAATAAAGGAGCATTAATTAATAATGGATTATAAACAAGGAAAGTATAAAGTACGCGACTTAAAACTTGCTGCTGAAGGAAGAAAACGAATCGAATGGGCTGAATCACGTATGCCTGTTATGATGAGTCTGAGAGAGAAGTACAGTAAAACTAAACCGTTAAAAGGATATAAAATTGCCGGTTGTTTACATGTAACCAAAGAAACTGCAGTTTTAGTTGAAACACTGCAAGCTGCCGGTGCAAAAGTAAGTTGGAGCGGGTGCAATCCTCTTTCAACTCAAGATGATATTGCCGCTGCATTAGCAAAAGGCGGAACGGAAATCTATGCATGGCACGGACAAAATGTAAAAGAGTTTTACTGGTCAATTGATCGTACTCTTGATATGAAACCTAATTTAACGCTAGATGACGGTGCAGATTTAATTTTTACCGTTCATAATAAATACAAAAAGTTAGCAAAGAATATTATCGGCGGTACAGAAGAAACAACAACGGGTGTACATAGATTAAGAGCAATGGCTGCCGATGGAAAATTACTCTATCCCGTTATAGCTGTTAATGATGCAGAGACAAAATGGGATTTTGATAATGTTTATGGAACCGGTCAATCTTCAATAGACGGTATTTTAAGAGCAACTTCTGTTCTCTTAGCCGGTAAAAACTTTGTAGTTGCCGGATACGGACATTGCGGACGCGGTGTTGCAATGCGTGCGACAGGTATGGGTGCTAACGTTATTGTTACCGAAGTAAAACCAACCGCAGCTTTAAAAGCTACTCTTGAAGGGCATACCGTAATGACGATGGATGAAGCCGCTAAAGTCGGTGATATTTTTATTACCGCTACCGGTGTTAAAGATGTTGTAATTAAAAAACATTTTGAGAAAATGAAAGACGGAGCTATTGTTTGTAATACCGGTCATTATGATTGCGAATTGAATCTCGATGATCTTGATAAAATTAAAAAATCAAAAAGAACGGTTAGAGCAAACAACGAAGAATATACATTAAAGAACGGCAATAGAGTTTATGTTCTCGCACAAGGCAGATTAGTAAACTTAGCCGCTGCAGAAGGTCATCCTTCCGAAGTAATGGATATGTCATTTGCAAATCAGTTTATGTCTCAACTTAAATTAGCTGCATTGGATAAAGAAGGAGTTCTCCTCGATCCTGAAGTTATCGATATTCCTGTTGAGCAGGATCAAGAAATCGCTGCTATTAAGTTAAGAACGATGGGATATAAAATTGATAAGCTTACAAAAGAACAAATACTTTATATGGATGATTATAGTGCAGGTACGTAATCATAAATAATTATAATGATAAAAAGAAAACCCGGTCAACGATCGGGTTTTTTTATAATTTACCTAAAATATTTTGGGATATATTTATAATTCACTTCGGCTTTAAGTAATATTTTACATTCAGATTGACTTAACTCACTTCACAAAAAAAAATTATTTGAGAGAATCATTTCTTTTAATACTTTGCATGGGCAGATTAAACACTATACTGTGCTTAACCATAAACCGTCTTGTTTATGATTATTAAGTAGCGAATTATAAAAAGCAGCAGTGTAATCTTCGGAGGGCAAATGTACACTTCATTATTTCCAATAATAATTGGTTTATTACTTTTTTCATGCTCGTCTAATAATTTTGACGAATCGAAAATGGATATTCAACTTCGTCAGAAGATCAACTCGGTAGAAGAAAAATCCCCCGACACAACAATCAACTTCTTAGGTAAATGCAGCAGTACAATCAACCATGAAATGAAGTCCGAAATCGAAAATCTTGGTATCGAAATTCAAACTGTTATAGACAATATATTTACTGCTTCGGGTAAAGCGAGACAAATAAAAGAATTAACCGGGCTTGAATATATTGTAATCTTAGAGCTTTCCGTAGAACGTAAACCATTATAATTATTAATTAATGTAAAGAAGGTGGCTGTCATGAATACAATGATAAAACTGTTAATTGCGGCGGTTATCTCATCAGCTGTAATTTTTGGTCAACGGGTAGAAAAAGTCGGCATTAATCAAAGGATTGACGTAGGTGAATCAAATAAAATTGAATTTACATCACGCGAATCTTTCGATTGGGAGAAAAAAGTCTCGCCGGATTTAAGAAGAATAGTAAATAAAGCCGTTAAAGAAAGAAGTATTCAATCATTCAACGAAGAAGAATTCATCAACAGAAACAAAAATATTCCTTTAATCCAAACTGTTGATAACGACATAATAATCCCGGTCTTTATAAAAACAAATAATTCTTTTGATACGGAGCTTAGAGTTAATCAAACCGGAGGCAGCATACAAACTCATATTGGCAACATCATAACGGGTGAACTAAATATTTTTTCGGTTTCCGAAATTGCTCTGCTTGATGAAGTCGAATATATAGAAGCGAGTTCTATAAGTTATCCGCTACTTGATGTAAGCCGCACCGAAATCAAAGCAAACCAAGTTCATAGCGGTACCGGCTTATCTCAACCCTATCAAGGAGATGGTGTAATTGTTGGAGTTGTTGATTCGGGAATAGACTGGAAACACGATGATTTTTACAATTCACAAGGAAGTAGAATTCAATATTTGTGGGATATGTCCGGAAGTTCAAATCCTCCCTCGGGATACAATTACGGTAGAGAATATACAAAAGCACATATTGATGCAAACCAATGCTATGAGGTAGATGGAAATGACGGCGGCGGGCATGGTACTCACGTTACTTCAACCGCAGCAGGTAACGGCGGTGCTAGCACAACCTACACAGGTATCGCACCAAAATCTGATATTATTTTTGTAAAAGGATTTAGATCCGTAGCTGGATTCTATGACACTGATGTAATTAACGGATGCAACTATATATTTACAAAAGCACAAGCTGCGGGTAAACCTGCGGTTATTAATTTAAGTCTGGGCGGACATTTTGGACCGCATGATGGAACAAGTCTTTATGAGCAATCATTAAGTACTCTTACGGGTCCCGGAAAAATAATTGTTGCAGCTGCTGGAAATGAAGGAAATGATTTTATTCATCTTAGATATACAACAAGCGGTTCATCCATTAACGAAGCAAATCAAACGTACTGGGTTATTCCTTCGGATAGATCAATGTCGGTAGTTGATATGTGGTATAATTCCGGCAGTATTAGTGTCGGTATTGCAGCATATGACAAAAGCTTGAATTTTATAGGTGCAACTTCTCCAATTCCCCCTGGCAGTAAAGTTGAAGATTTATCATTTACTGTTAACGGCACTACATATGCAATAGTAACTATAGATGCGACAACCACATCGGATCCGAACAACGGTGCACGAAGAGCTGTATTCCTTATTGAAGATGGAAACGGACTTTATGATTTAGGTGCTGTTTACTGGAGCCTTTATACATTCGGTACCGGTACTTTTGATGCATGGATTGCAACAGGCGGTTATTTTACAACAGATAATTATCCCGCAAACGGTATTTACCCTGGCGATAATAACAGATCAATCGGAATACCGTCAACTGCTCAGAAGTTAATTTGCGTTGGTTCCTACGTAACAAAAACACAATGGGTTGATATAGACGGAGTAACAAGAATACAGGGAGGAAGTCCGACTCTTAATGCTATATCGTCATTCAGCAGTATCGGACCATCTAGAGATGGAAGATTAAAACCGGATATTTCTGCACCGGGTGAAGTTATTGTTGCGGCTTTTTCAAGTGATTTAACAATTGGTTCGGGGGGAACACCACGCAGTAACATTATCCTCGGCGGTAAGCATCAGAAAATGCAGGGTACGAGTATGGCAACACCTCATGTAACCGGCGTTGTTGCATTAATGCTTCAAAGAAATAACACTCTCGATTATAATCAAGTTTATACTACGTTAACATCAACCGCAAGAAGAGATAGTTACACGGGAAGCAGTTCAAATAACACATACGGCTTTGGCAAAGCAGATGCACTTGCATCAGTTCAAAATACGACCGGAGGGGGTGGAGGTGGAACACAAGTAACACTCTTGCAAGAAGGTTTTGACGGGCAATTCCCGCCAGCCGGTTGGCAAAGATCTATTACGAATTCAAACAATACTTGGTTACAAGGGAATCTTCAAGACCTCAACTTTAATACTATTGATCCGGCAAGTGTTGCCTCTGCATTATGTCCTTGGGTTGCTGAAAACCAAAATGAATGGTTGATTACACCATCCCTTTCTTTGGGTACTAACAGCATAGTAGAATTTTATGTTGGCTATAGCACGGATTGGTTGGCTGCTGCTACAATTAGTTTGCTTATTTCAACCGACGGAGTTAATTATACACAAATATGGACAGCCGAGAATGACGGGCAACCTTGGGGTTGGAGAAGTAGATCAATCGATCTTTCCGCTTTCAACAATCAATCCGTTAAACTTGCCTGGCGGTATTTAGGTAATGACGGCGATTATGTTGGGGTTGACGGCGTTCATGTAATCACTACGCAAGGAAGTACCGATGTCAAAAATCCTGGCGAGGAAATTCCGACAGTATTTTCGTTATATCAAAACTATCCGAACCCATTTAACCCGGCAACTACAATCGAATACGATGTTCCTAAACAAACTATGATTACTTTGATTGTATACGATATACTTGGTCAAAAAGTTAAAACACTTGAACGCGGAATTAAAACTATAGGCAGGCATAGAACCAGTTGGGATGGCACAAATGATTTTGGAAATCGATTAAGCAGCGGAATCTATATAATCAGGTTGGAAACGGATAAAATTTTATCTTCAATGAAAGTTATGATGCTGAAGTAGAAATAGATATTTATAAAGTATAAAAAAGCCGTTGCTGAGTTAATATCTTCGAGCGGCTTTTTTTGAACCGGGGAAATAATTATCTAATTGACACCTGTCCTCCGTAGCTGCTTTCTAGCGAAGGAGGAGCATTTTTTTTATTCCCATGAATTAATTTGTAATTATTTTATATAAGTAAACTCCGCTTGGAAGAT
>CAYLVF010000033.1:0-12887 GCA_964387045.1 uncultured Melioribacter sp.
TTATTTCACAAGATCGTGAATATTTTTATATCAATTGCAATCGTTGTTATTGTGTTGATTGTGTTGCTTCTTGGAATTAGTCAAACATCTACATTCAGAGATTATCTTCGCACTAAAATTATTGAGATTGCTAATGCCGAACTTAACGGCAGACTCTACATAGAAAAATTAGAAGGAACAATTCTAACAACCTTATCCATTAGAAACATTTCATTAGTTGATTCTGCTAATTCGACTATTTTTTATTCGGGCAACATCGAAATAAGATTAGACCCGTTTCAATTATTGACTAAACGTATTTTGGTTAGAGATATTATCGTAGAAGATGCACAGCTTTCATTATTGCAGAATGAAGACGGTAGATGGAATATTGAAACACTAAGCACTCCATCCGAGGAAATTGAAGAAGAAGCTGATGAAGAGTCGAGTTTTCCTTTTATAATTCAAGTGAACAATCTTGAATTGAATAACATGCGGTTTATCGTACAGACTTATGAAAACCGCGGCAACAATAATCTCTATAGATATATTGATTTTGACGACTTGATAGTTGACAAATTTAATCTCTCTGCCAAAGCAATAATAGATTTATCAAACAATAATTATTCGCTAAACTTAAACAGACTTTCATTTAATCCGAATGTTGAACTCTTTACACTACAGGAGTTTTCGGGAATTTTTATTTATCAAAATAAAGATGCAATTATTCGCAACTTTAAACTCACTTCCGATGATTCAAACATCAGGCTTAACGCGAAAGTTAGCCAAATAGATTTCTTTAATGATTTCTCACTTGAAAAACTTCAATCCTCCCCGGTTGATATAAATTTCGAGTTAGACCCGTTTGTATTTGATGATCTTTCTTCTTTTCTACCGGTTACCGATTTGCTCGGCAATGAAGTTGAGCTAAGTCTTAAAGCGACCGGACCGTACGGTGATTTATATATTGAACAGCTTAATCTAAAAACAAACAATACATCTTTGAGTGTAATTGGAAATGTCAAAAATCTGCATACACCCGATGAATTATTCCTTGATGTAAATATTATTGATTCCTATTTAAGTTATGATGATGCACGGAAACTTCTTCCCGGTATCGATTTACCTGAATTCGCTAAAATATCAGTAACAAATTTTAATGCTGCTTTTGTTGGTACCCCGACAAATTTTACTGCCGATATTCGTACAAAAGTAAATGAAGGAACCATTGAAGGTAAAACAAAACTAAACTTAGATGCCGATCCGATGGAGTACGATATCAAATTGACTACATCTAAACTTAATCTCGCTCCAATTATTGGCGATGAAACTTCACTTAATATGATTGCAGATATTGTCGGATCCGGTGTTACACCCGAAGAACTACATTCACAAATTGATCTTCGAATTAATAAATCGTCATTTGCCGGTCATAAATTAGATCAAGTACGATTAAATAGTAATTCGGAAAATAAAATTGTTGAAGTATCATTAGATGGTTTTCTTAATAGTTCGGCAGTAGCAACTTCAGGCTTCTTCAATTTTGCGGAAGAGGGAAAACCGAAATATGATTTTGAGGGAAAGATTGAAAATTTAAATCTGACCGAGATACTGAAAAATGATGATTTTGATTCCGACCTAAACTTTTACTTCGATATGAACGGTCACTATTTCAATTTAGATTCTCTTTACGGAATGTTTAATTTACGTTTGGATTCGTCTCGTTATGTTTCCAAAATTATTAATGATGCGCGACTTTCTTTACAAGTAGTTAAGAATGATGCTAACCGAAATATTTATCTTAATTCCGATTTTGTTGACTTTACGATTGTTGGTGATTTTTCGCTTGAAGACGCGATAGATATTCTTTCTTATGAAGCGCAAACAATTGCTAAAATAACTTCGGATAAAATTGAAGAGTTCAATCCCTTATATAAACCTGATTCGACTTCCGTGACCGAGCAAATTCCAGATGAAATAATATCAAAAGAACTTGATTTTGATTTTTCATTTACATTCAAGGATTTTGAACTAATTGCCGTTTTGCTTGGTGAAGAAAAACTTGATATTGCAGGTTCAGGCAGAGGATCTATCAGTAATAAGAAAGAAAGTTTTACCATCGAAACCGATTTGGTTATTGATTACTTTTTAAGTGCCGGAGAGGATGTTTTATATTTATCGGATCTTCAAGCTGATTTTAAATTAACAAGAGATAATACCTCATCAATATTTGACGGTCTGTTTGGAGCCTTATCCATTAACTGTGATAGAATTTATACAGGTAACGATATCGAAAATATACAATCTGATATTGTATTCAATCAAAGCAAAATGATCTTTAATATAGAATCACTCATCAACAAAAAAATTGGGGTAAGAACAGACGGTCGATTCATTATGTCGCCAAGAGAACAGGATATTACTCTTGAAGGGCTAACTATTCTCTATAATGAAATGAAATGGGAAAATATTCGTCCAATAAAATTGTTGTTAAAACCCGGCGAATCACTCGATGTCCAAGATTTTTCTTTATATAATGATCCGGCAGCGATATTTGTAAACGGTATAATTTATAATGATGGACGTCAAAATTTGCAGTTTAGTTTGAAGGATGTGGATGGACATCTGTTAAGTAAATTATTATTTGACAGCAATATAAAAATACTAGATGCAAATCTGAATATTATTGGGTTTGTTAATGGTACTTTTACTGAGCCAATATTCGATTTCGATATTAACTTGGATGATATTTCGTATGGCGGCATTGAATTTGGGGACCTGGTTGGCGACATAAGTTATACAGATAAAAATATTGTTGTAAATTCCGCATTTATAGACACAACCAAGAATATCGAAAAACCGAAACTAACAATCATTGGAAACATCCCGATTGATTTAAATTATCAATTAGAAGGGGAAAGATTTTCTAGTAATAATTTGATGGATCTAAAAATTTATTCGCAGGAATTTGATCTCTCTGCATTAGGAAATGTTATCCCGAATATCAGAAATCCCAAAGGATTTCTTAACGCTGATGTTGATATAAAAGGAACGATAGATAATCCGGAATTGAATGGTAAGTTTGAATTGAAGGATACCGAGTTTAACACTACTCTAAACAACCTCGATTATAAAATAGATTGTGCTGTTTTATTTGCCGGCGAGGATTTTGAGATAGAGCGATTTACCATAAAGAACGCCGGCGGCACACCAAATTCGGGAACTATGCGAATAAGCGGTTCGGGGAAATTAGACGGTTTTGTACCCGAAAGTGCCAAGCTTATCATTAATGGAGACCTCGCAATACTCGGTCAAAGATCGCGAAGTGTACTGCCTTCCATTTATGGTGACCTCTTTATTGAAAGTGACGGAGACTGGGTTTTCAATTACAAAAGATCCGGCTCTTACTTTTTTGCTAATGTGAATCTTGTAAATACAAAACTAGTATTCGTTACCGAAGCAGCCGGATATGATGGAAGCACACAATTCCAATATACATTTATTGAGGACACTACTAATGTTGATAAAATCCGAATGCAATTGGAAGAAATTATTGCTTCGGATAAAAAAAGAAATGCTATCACTGATAAATCTGAAATGAAATTTGATTATGAATTGAGTATTTCAACAAAGAATATAGCAGAATTGGAAATTATTTTAGCTCAGGCTTTTAATCAAACACTCACGGTAGAAGTGATGGGAAATTTAAAGTATGAAAGTATTGGAGGAAGAACATTAGCACAAGGTTCTTTTCAATTATTAGATGGATCAAAACTTGAATTTTTCAAAACATTTGCAGCCGATGGTTCACTAAGATTTGAAACCGATATTACAGACCCGTATTTAGACATAGTAGCAACCTATAGAAGTGATTATACTCCCCCAAACAGTTCTACAACCGAAGAGGTTGCCGTCAAACTTAGGTTGCAAGGACCCGTAAGCGAGCTTGGTATGAACTTAGCTAATCAACCGGAAAACATTTCTGTCTATGTAGGCACGCGTAACATCGATAATAATGTACCGGATGAGCGTTACGATGCATCGGATGCGGTTTCTTTTATTCTTGTTAATCAATTCAAGGCTGATCTAAGTGCCGAGAACCGTCAGGATGTTGCTAACCAAACAATTGGGCTTGGCACAGCTACTTCCTTGCTTGGTCCAATTTTAACAGGATTTGTTAATTCGGCAGTGGGTGATGTTGTTAATAACATTCAACTAAGTCAAGCAGGTGAGCACACAAAATTTGCGGTCTCCGGTAGATTTTCGAAATTTCGATATAGCTTCGGGGGTACAACTGAAGTATTTCAGAATATTAACAAAGCAAACCTGAGGATAGATTATCTATTCAGTCCAAGTTTGTTGATGCGCCTTGAAAGAAAAGACCCCATTGTAGGGTCCTTCGGTATTGATGATAAAATAACAGAACTAGGATTAAAATACAGGTTCGAATTCTAATGAAAAAAGAAATTAAAGCTTACTTTTCAAAACATCCGTCAATAAAAATAAAACCGCGCGAATTAGCAAAAAAACTGAATGCACGCGAACCTCATCTTTATGAGAAAATGAAAGATGTTTTGTTCAATTTATATTCAGAAAAATTTCTTAACCGCGAAGGTAAGAGATATTTCCTTCACATTGAGACCGATCAAAAAAATTATACCGGTGTTGTCCAAATAATTGATGATGGTAAATACGGTTTTGTCGTTTTGAACAATTCAAAAATCAAAGATGTATTTATTGCAGAAAGGAATTTAGGGACTGCATTAAACGGAGATCATGTTGAAGTCGAATTATTCGACAAACACAGAGGTAAGAACAAAGAAGGAAGAATTATTAAAGTTATCGAAAGAAAATATAAAGAAGTTGTTGGTAAACTTGTAAAATCAAATTCTACTTCATTTGTTATTCCAGGTCAACCGGATTTTCATCGGGACATTTATATTTCAAAAAATAATTTAAAAGGTGCAAAGAACGGTGATAAAGTTTTAGTTGGTGATATTGTTTGGAATGATCGTTCATCAAACCCCGAAGGAGTTATTAAAGAAAATTTCGGTAAAGCCGGCAGTTACGAAGCTGAATTAATGAACGTTGCGAGAGAATTAAATCTCAATTATAAATTCTCTCCGAAAGTAATTGCTCAAGCGAACAAAACAAACGCAGACATAAATGAAAGTGAATTAAAAAGCAGACTTGATCTTCGCAACAAAGTAGTTTTTACAATTGACCCCGATGATGCTAAAGATTATGATGACGCAGTCTCTATTGAAGAATTGAATAACGGAAATCTTTCCATCGGTATTCATATTGCTGATGTTGCGCACTACGTAAATGAAAGTTCACCTATTTATAAAGAAGCTTATAAAAGAGCTAACAGTGTTTACTTAGTCGGGTCTGTTATTCCGATGCTTCCGGAAAAACTATCTAATCAAATTTGTTCTCTTGTTCCTAATGAAGACCGCTTAACATTCAGCGTAATTGTTGAGATGACAAAACGTGCGGCAATTGTTGATTATAAAATTTCGAAATCTATTATTAACAGCAAAAGAAGATTTACTTACAATGAAGTGCAAGAAATTCTTGATAGTAAATCCGGTGATTTTTTTGATGAAGTTAACTCATTAAACAAAATTGCCGTCAAGCTTCGTAATAAAAGAATGAAATTCGGCAGTATTAATTTCCATACACCGGAAGTGAATTTCACCCTTGATGATAAAGGCACACCTATTGATATAAAAATAAAAGAAGTAAAAGACAGTCATAAACTTGTAGAAGAATTTATGCTGCTGGCAAATCAAATTGTTGCAAAACATATCAGCAGCAATAAGAAAAATGTTTCACCGATGGTATTTAGAATTCACGATTTACCTGATGAAGAAAAGCTGAAAGAATTTGCAAGCTTCGTTAAATCATTAGGTTACTCTTTTGATCCGGGTTCGGCAAACAATTCAAAAGAATTTCAAAGACTTCTTTCAGAAGTTGAAGGCACCGAAGATGATGCACTAATTAACGAAGTCGCTATCAGATCAATGGCTAAAGCTGTTTACTCTACAGACAATATTGGTCACTATGGATTGGGATTTAAACATTATACACATTTTACTTCCCCTATCCGCCGCTTTCCCGATTTGATTGTCCATAAATTACTATTCAATAATATTACCGGAAATCAACCGGGATATAGTAAAACCCAATTGGAAAAAATTTGCGAACATTGTTCGGCACAAGAACGCAATGCAATTAGTGCCGAAAGACTATCGGTAAAATTAAAGCAGATTGAATACCTGAAAAATAAAATTGGCGAAGAATTTACCGCAATCATTTCCGGAATTACAAATTTCGGAATTTTTGTTGAACTAAGAGAAACTCTATCGGAAGGACTTATTCGTCTTCGCGATATAAAAGATGATTATTATTTATTTGATGAAAAACAATATGCAATAGTTGGTCAAGAATCCGGTAAGCGCTATCGTTTAGGCGATAAAATTGATGTTAAACTTATTCGAGTTGATGAGTCTAAAAGAGAGATTGATTTTACTCTTTTGAATTAAGAAAATTCTTATAATCTTTAGCCACTAAAAAGGACAAAAATGAGAAGTCTAAATCTCTTCGTTATAATTTTGCTTTCACTTTCTCTCCAGTTGTTTGCGCAATTTGGGCAAAACAAAGTCCAGTATAAAGATTTTGAATGGTTTTATATACAAACCAAACATTTTGATATTTATTTCACCTCTGATGGAAAAAAGATTGCGGAATTTACGGCAAAAGCCGCAGAAGATGCAATCGAATCCATACAAAAGAGTTTTGACTACTTAGTTAATAACAGAATAACACTCATTATTTATAATTCTCACAATGATTTTCAAGAAACCAATACAACCGGTTCATATTTAGGACAAGGAGTAGGTGGTTTTACTGAACCATTTAAAAATCGTGTTGTATTTCCATTTGAAGGTTCATACAAAAAATTTCGACATGTAATTCATCATGAACTGGTTCATGCCGTAATGCAGGATATGTTATACGGCGGAAGTTTGCAAAATATTATTGCAAAAAATATTACGCTGCAACTCCCCCACTGGTACCACGAGGGAATGGCAGAGTATCAAGCAAGTGGTTGGGAAACTAATACCGATATGTTCATTCGTGATGCTATTATGAATGAAAACTTACCGGATATTAATAGGTTAAGCGGTTATTGGGGATATAGGGGTGGGCAGTCTGTTATGGCTTACATTGCCCGAACTTATGGAACAGAAAAAATAGGTGAGATACTTCATAAATCACAAACAACTGGTAGTTTACAAGAAGGGCTCAAAGCATCTATAGGTCTTGATTTTGAAGAACTAAACGAAAGGTGGAAGAATTATTTCAAGAAACAATATTGGCCTGAAATTGCCGAAAGAAAAAACCCTGATGAATTTGCGAAAAGGTTAACTAATCATAAGAAAGACGGCGGTTTTTATTATGCGAGCCCGGCACTCTCTCCGCAAGGCGATAAAATTGTTCTGATTTCAGATCAAGATATTTATTTAGATATTTATTTAATGGATGCCAATACGGGTGAAATAACAAAAAAAATTATCAAGAGTGGTAGAACTCAAGACTTTGAAGAATTGAATATTCTTTTCCCGTCATTAAGTTGGGCTCCTGATAACCGCAGAATTGCATTTTCTCTTAAAAGCGGCGGGTATGATAGAATTTATACATTCGATATTATTGATGAAGATTTAGTTGAACTTCCGATGGCGATGAATGGTATTGAATCAGTTAGCTGGTCTCCCGATGGCGATAAAATTGCATTCGTAGGTGTTAATTCAGTTCAATCCGATATTTATGTGTATTATTTGAATACCAAAGAATTGATTAATCTTACCAGCGATATCTTTTCTGATTCAGAACCGAATTGGTCAGTTGATAATAACCATGTTTTCTTTTCATCAGATCGGGGCAGTTATATTGACCAAACAAAAGTCCCCGAAAATTTTGATATCTATTATCATCAATACAATAAACTAGATTTATACTCAGTTGATTTGGAGAATTACAAAATTACAAGGCTGACTGATTGGGAATATAGTGATGAAACATCCGCAATAAATTCTCCCGACGGTAAGGAAATTTTATTTCTATCAGACAAAAACGGGATAACCAATATCTACAGAAAAAGGATTGTGCTGTATGAATCTGATTCTGTTTTAAGCGTGACTGAACTTCCGGCTTATCCTTTAACTAATTCATTAAATGGCATTAATCTAATTTCTGCTTCTGCCGACAGAAAAAAAATGGTGTTCAATTCTCTTTATAAAAGTGGTTATAATATTTTTATGCTGAATAATCCATTTGAGATGAAACCGGTTGAAGAACTTGAGTATACTAATTACATGAAAGAGTTAATCGAATCAGATAAGAATAATTTTGACCCTTTTGTAACAGCTAGACTCATAACCGAAGAAAAAGAAATTGAAGATTCTGAAAAAGATCATCGTTTCGGGCAACTGGATAGTTCAAAAATTGTTACCGGTCAATATGTTAAAGAGGATTCTACGAGTGGTGAGATAATCGATTACTCAAGATTCGTATTTGGCGAAACTGTTACTAGTGTTGATACATCTTCCGGGAAAATTGACCGACAGACCATGTTCTCGGAACGTTTGGATGATGAAGGCAATTATTTGATGAACAAATATAAAGTAGATTTTTCACCAGATTTAATTTATGCTAATGCCGGATACAGTACTTTATATGGTGTGCTTGGAACAACCGTATTATCATTTAGTGACGTGCTGGGCAATCACCGAATAATCGGTATTACAAGTTTGCAGATTGATTTAAAAAATAGCGATTATGGATTGGCTTATTATTATCTGCCAAAAAGAATTAACTATGGAATTGAAGGTTTCCATACCGCAAGATTTGTTTATCTCTCTCGACCCGGCGGTGCCGATCTGTTTAGATTTAGAAATTTTGGAGGAGTACTTTCTGCAAGTTACCCGTTAAGCAGATTCTACAGAGTTGATGGGAGTTTGGGCGTTTTTTCAACTTCATCCGAAAATTTAGATGATTTTACCGAACCTTCAAAGAATCGGACATTTATTATCCCCTCATTTAGTTTTATACACGATAATGTACTCTACGGTTATACATCACCCATTGAAGGAACAAGATATAAACTTACACTCTTCGGTAACCCGGGATTTACCGATGCTCAAAGAAGTTTCTATTCTATACTTTGGGATTACAGAACCTATTTAAGATTCTGGTTTGATAATCATTTTGCGATACGATTATCCGGCGGTTATTCTGCCGGAGCTAATCCGCAAAGATTTTTTATAGGTGGAACAGACAACTGGATTAACAGAGAATTTGCAACCGGAGAAGTTCCGATAGAAGACCCGGAAGATTTTGCATTTTTTACACCGGGTTTGCCTCTCCGTGGTTTCGATTATGCAGAACAGATTGGAACAAAATATTCTTTGCTTAACCTCGAACTTAGAATGCCATTGATTCGATATTTATTAACTGGTCCGCTTCCCCTCTTTTTCCAAAATATCTTAGGAACTGCTTTTATCGATGTCGGCTCTGCTTGGAATGATAATGACAAACTTCAACTCTTTACAAAAAATGAAGCCGGTAATACCGTTACAAAAGATTTACTAATTGGCACAGGTGTAGGATTTAGAATGTATTTTATTTTCTTATGGCGGATGGATATTGCGTGGTCCTACAATGTTGATTCTTTTTCATCACCCCGGTATTATTTTTCCATCGGTGTAGATTTTTAATTGCGGCAGAGTAGTTTAACTCTGCCCATCTTTTTTATTATTTGAACTCTCGATTTTGGCTTCCTTCTTTACATCAGATTTTTCTTTTTTACTATCTTTATCGCTTTCTTTGCTGCTATTTTTATAATCAGTTTGATAAAAACCCGTGCCCTTGAAGATCGGACCTATTCCACCGCTAATTAACCGCTTTAATTGACCACCGCATCTTTCACATTCATGTTTTGGTGAATCGGTAATTTTCTGAAAATACTCAAATAAATTACCGCAAGATGTACATCGATATTCATAAGTAGGCATTTCAAATCTCCGGAAATTCTGGATGGTAAAAATATATCTTTGAAGCAAAAAAATAAAACACTATTTTATTCTAGAAATTTTTACAGATTAATTATCTAGTTTTTATGCAGAAAAAAATAATTTTCCTTTTGATGTTCCTTTCGATTTTTTTACCCTCATGTCTTAACTATAAACAAATTACAACTATAAAAACCGACGGCAGCGGTGAAATGTTTATTCATTATTGGTTAAAGTGGGAAGATAAACGTGATTCTGTATTATTAAATAAGCTGCACATTTTTAACACCGACAGCATCGGTAGTGAATTTTCTTCAACTCATATCATTCTGAAAAGAATTGAAACATTTGTAAATTATTCTGACTCAACAATACATGCCCAAGTTCAATTTGAGTTTAATGACTTCGATTCACTTAAATTTACAAAAGCATTTAAGGGGGCAAATTTCAATCTGCTCGATGGACCAGGGGGAACAAAAATCTTCTCGCAATTTATTCCCCCGTTTGCAACCGGATTTGGATTAAAAGGAGATGAATTTAAAATTTCGCTAGTTTACTATTTACCGGGTGAAATTTTGGACCACAACGCTAAATCAAAATCGCGCAATAAGCTAACTTGGGAATATTCGCTTTTGGAAATAGGCACTGGTGAGAAGATCACTGCGACATATCGCCCTTTTAGATTAAAAGAAACTCCGAGCTGGGTTTATTATTCTACCTTAACAGTAATTCTCATAGTTTTATTCTATCTTTTGCGGAAGCGAAAGTAGGTTTGTTGATGCGATAAGTTATTGTAATATCATTATTTGACATACCTTTGGTATTTAACTATATTTGAAATCTGTATATTTTAGAATACGATGAGGAAATTGTGGATTCAACTCCACTTATTTTTTCCGGCAGCTCAAACCCTGAACTCGCACAAAAAATAGCCGATTATATTGGCTTTCCGCTTGGTACTTTGGAGTTGAAGCGGTTCAGCGATGGGGAAATTTGGGCTAAATATAAAGAAAATATTCGTGGTCGAGACGTATTTATAATTCAATCTACTCAACCACCGTCTGAAAACTTGATGGAATTATTAATTCTGATTGATGCAGCAAGCAGAGCTTCTGCAAAGAGAGTCACTGCGGTTATTCCTTATTTTGGTTATGCGAGACAGGATCGGAAAGACCAACCGAGGGTTGCAATTACTGCTAAACTTGTGGCTAATCTGCTCACGGTTGCCGGGTCTAATAGAATCATTACAATGGATCTTCATGCTGCACAGATTCAAGGATTCTTTGATATCCCGTTTGATCACTTGTATGCTTCACCTGTATTTACAAGTGTTTTTAAAGATATGACTGACGATTTAGTAATGGTTTCTCCCGATATGGGAGGAATTAAATTGGCACGTTCTTATGCAAGAAGATTAAATACTCACATTGTTGTGCTGGATAAACGACGACCGGAACACAACCTATCCGAAGTTATGCATGTTATTGGCGATGTTGAAGGTAAAAATGTTCTTCTTGTTGATGATTTGATTGATACTGGCGGCACATTTGTCTCTGCTATTGATGCACTCAAAAAGCATGGTGCAAAAAAAGTTTACGGCACAATCACCCACCCGTTACTTTCTGGTGATGCTGTTAAACGAATTGAAGACTCAGAATTGGAAACACTTTATGTTAGTGATACAATACCGTTAAAGGAAAATGTCAAATCATCCAAAATAGTAGTAAGAACGGTTTCGGAATTATTTGCAGAAGCAATTATACGTTCTTACAGAAATGAATCAATAAGTACACTTTTTGAGATAGATAAAAGTTAAGAAAGTTATTACACGGAGATAAAGAAAAATGGCTGAAGTTACATTAAAAGCAAAAATGAGAGAGGTTTCAACCAAAGGAACCCTCAATCAACTGAGAAAGAAAGGGAATGTTCCTGGTGTATTCTATATAAAAGGAAATGAGGGAATTCCGATTCTTGTTGAGGAGAATGATATTAATCCTTTAGTATTCACATCTGAAAGTCATCTTATTCAATTAAAAATTGATGGCGATAAAGAAGAAATGCATGAAGCAATTCTTAAAGAAATTCAGTTTGATCCTGTTACAGATAAAGTAGTTCATTTTGATTTAAGAGGAATCACTAGAGGTGAAGTACTCGAGTTAGAAATCCCTCTAATGCTAAGAGGAACGGCGCAAGGCGTAAAAGAAGGTGGTATTCTTCAACAAGTACTTCATAAGTTACACATTGAATGTCTGCCCCGCCACATTCCCGAACATCTTGAGTTTGATGTTACCGGTTTGAAATTCGGACAAACAATAACTGTAGCTGACCTTAGCTTCGAAAATGTAAAGATATTGAATTCTGAAAAATCGGTTGTATTATCAATTGTGGCTCCGAAGATACTAGAAGAAGACCGTAAGGATGATGAGCTGGACAGTGCAGAACCGGTTGAACCTGAAGTAATCAAAAAAGGTAAAGTAGAAGAAGAAACTGACGAGTAAAATTTATTGTATGCAGTATTAGGTATTGGAAATCCCGGCGCTAAATATGTTAACACAAAACATAACGCCGGGTTTATCATTATTGACAGATTTGTTGATAAGCACAAGCTTCATTATCAACCTTCAAAAAGTCAATATTACTTTGCCGAGGGCAAATTAAATAAAAATGATTTTATTATTATTAGACCAACTACGTACGTTAATAATTCCGGTCTTGCAGCTCTAGATGTTCTCGATATGTTTGAAATTCCTGTGAACCGACTTCTAGTAGTTGTAGATTATATAAATCTTGAAATAGGAAAATTAAGACTCCGTAAAAGCGGCGGTAGCGGTG
>CAYLVF010000034.1:0-12861 GCA_964387045.1 uncultured Melioribacter sp.
AAATGAAAATGATTCTGCATTAAACAGTAAGCGATAATGTCGGTACAATGCAGAAGATATTTTTTTACCTTATCAAGGAAAAAGTAATAATTGCGGTTTTCAAAAAATATATTCGAGCGGTTTACTCCTCGATTGTAAATATGGTAATAACAACCATTGAAAAATTTAACTTCTCGCTGCGGCATTATGAATCCTTTGGATTTTTCAAACTAATAAGTGTAGAAAGTGTAATGTGCAAAATCCCCGGGATTTTTTGATTAGAATGAGTTTAACAAAATATTTTAGTTACTAAAGTCGCTGGGTAAATCCCGGGGATTAATAAAAACTAAATAACAGCAAAACGCATCCAATTTTCTCTGCCTTGTTCGTTGTATGGCGCACCTGATGTAAATATAACAACATCTCCTTCTTTTACAAGTCCATTATCCTTGAGGATTTTTGTCGCCGATTCAATAGCCTTTTCTTCTTCCGAACAATCTTCTAAATAATGTGGGAAAACTCCCCAATATAAATTAAGATTGTTAAGAGTATCGTAATTATTAGAGATTGCAATAATGGGGGAGTCAGGTCTAAACTTTGAAATTACTCTTGCTTTTCGTCCGTGATTTGTAAATACAACAATACAAGCAGCTTTAACTTGCTCGGCAATAGTTGAAGTTGAACGTCCGAGTGAATCGAAAAGATTATCGACGATTGCTTCGGGAATTTTATAATTTGTTTGAATTTTGTAATCACGATGCATCTCTGTTTTAAGTAAAATTCTGTTCATCAATCTGACTGCTTCAACCGGATATTTACCAATTGAAGTTTCGGCACTTAACATAACAACATCGGTCCCGTCCCAAACTGCATTTGCAACATCGGATGCTTCGGCTCTTGTCGGTATCGGATTATTAACCATCGATTCAAACATTTGCGTTGCGGTGATTACTAATTTCCCAACAGAATTACATGCACGAATAATTTGTTTTTGTATAATGGGTACATCTTGAGGATGTAATTCAACTCCCAAATCACCGCGCGCGACCATAATTCCATCTGCTGCTTTTAAGATTTCATCAAAACTATCAACCGCTTCCTTTTTTTCTATTTTTGCAATGACGGGAATAGTGCTGTTGTTTTTTCTCAACCATTCTTTTAACTCAAGAATATCTTCTGGTTTTCTTACAAATGAAAGAGCGATGAAATTAACATTATGTTTTAAACCGAACTCTAAGTCTTGATAATCTTTTTCGGTTAATGATGGTGTACTTAACTTCATACCGGGAAGATTCATTCCCTTTCTCGGCTTGAGAATTCCACCTTCAATAATTTCACACAATAATGAATCTGCTTTTTTTAGTTTTACTTCCAGGGATATCATTCCGTCATCGATTAAAATTCTGTCTTCTATTTCTGCATCAACAATAAGCTTTTTGTAGGAAGTAGAAATTATTTTTTCTGTTCCGAGTATATCTTTGTTTGTAATCTCAATTAAGTTACCTGCTGTTAGATAAATTTCCGGATTTGTAAGTTCACCGACTCTAATTTTTGGTCCTTGTAAATCCTGCATAATCGGAATCGGCAAAGCAAGATTCGATTTCACATTATTTATTCTAGCTATTAGATTTTCAAAGTAATCATAACTTCCGTGGGAAAAATTTAGTCGCAATGCATCGACGCCGGCATAAATTAATTGTGTTAACTTTTCTTCCGAATCGCTTGCCGGACCAATTGTAGAAAGTATTTTAGTTTTTGCTAATCCTTCAATCACTTTTTACCTTTTACTGTTTTAGATTTTGTATGTGATGATTGTTTTAGTGGTTTCGGTCGCGCTAGTTTATGCATCTTTTCAAGTTTCTTTTCTACTTTCCCGAATACTGAATTTACTTCAAAATTGCCGCGTGAAGTTAACTTACCGGCTTTTACTCCGGTTAATATTTCAATTGCTTCTTCAACCCTTTCAACTGTATAGATATGGAAATCTCTGTTCTTAACTGCTTCTATCACTTCGTCTTTCAGCATTAAGTCTTTTACATTCTGTTTGGGAATAATAACGCCTTGTTTTTTATTCAACCCAATTTCTTTACAGATGTCAAAGTAACCTTCAATCTTTTCATTCACACCGCCGATAGGCTGTATATCACCCTTTTGATTTACCGAGCCGGTTATTGCGATATATTGTTTTAAAGGAATTTCGGATAAACAGGAAATCAAAGCACATATTTCCGTTATTGATGCGCTGTCGCCGTCAATCATTCCGTATCCTTGTTCAAATACCAAACTAGCGTTGAAAGATAACGGTACTTTATTTCCGAACGTTCCTTTAAAGTAACCTGTAATAACAAGCACCCCTTTATTATGCGTACTTCCGCTTAACCCTGCTTCACGCTCAACGTTGATAATATTTCCGTTTCCTAATGATACAGATGCGGTAATTCGGGTAGGTTTTCCGAATGAATATTTTCCGTTGCCGTAAACTGCTAACCCGTTTACCTGCCCAATTCGTTCACCCTTTGTATCAATCATAATTGAACCTGTAGTAATCATTTCTGATACTTTTGATTCATAAAGATTGTGTCTTTCTCTTGCAGATTTAAAAGCATGGTTAACATGATAAGCTGTAACAATATCGTCACCGTTATCTTTTGCCCAAAAACTTGATTCTCTGGCAAGATCTGTTATGTAAGCAAAACGAGTTGTAAGTTTATTTTTTTCACCGGCATAACGTGCACCGTATTCTGCAATTTTTGCTAATGCCGTTCTATCGAATTCTAAAAGTTTTTCGTTTTCAATTAATTTTTTTATGATTCGCGCATACTCATTCAAAGCTGTATCGGTCAATTTCATTTCATAATCAAACTCAGCTTTTATTTTGAATATTTTATTGAAGTCATCTTCGTAATTAGAAAGTATTGAATAGACATAATTATTTCCGACAAGAATTACTTTTGTTTTTATTTCAATCGGCTCAGGTTTAATAATACTTGGTGAGAATTGGTAAAAATTAGCGAGGTCTTGAATTTCAAGTTTGCCATAAAGTAAAACACGCTTTAATGCTTTCCAAACACCGGGCTCACTGAATGCATCCATTGCATTAATAACAATGTAACCTCCGTTTGCACGAAGAAGCGAACCGCCTTTAATACGTGTAAAATCCGCATACCAGCCACCCTGTCCGTCTGAATATTTTTCTATTGTACCGAAAAGATTTATGTATGTTGGTGTTGTCTCAAGATAAACAGGACACTTTTTTGTATTAGAGTTATCTAAAATAATATTCACTTCATAATCTTTTAAGTAATCAACAATAAAACCGGCATCGGATTTTTCTTGCATTGGTTTTAAACCTTTGAAGACTTCTAAATTTGCATAAATATTATCTTTAACTTTATTCAAATATTCGGCTACCGATTTATTTTTATAAGTAGATTTTAAGTGACCTATTACAGCCGTAATAAGATGTTCCACTTCATTGGCTTCAAGTTTTGATATTGCATCTCGTAATTCTTGGCTTCGTCTCAAACTATTTTTAAAGAAAGTCTGGAACTCTTGTTGAAAGTCACCATATTTCTGAATGATTTTCTCGGCTTCTTCTTTAGTAATTTTCTTTTCGCTTACAAACTGATCGAGCTGCTGAACCATAACCGGCTTATCATCAATGATAGCTAGAATTTCAGGACGCGGTACCTCACCTATTTTTATCTGTCCAAGTGTTAGTCCCGCTTTATTCAATTCTTTTTCAAATTCGTTCAGCATTTTTTGTTGATCTTCGGTATAGCGGGCTATAACTCCTTTTTTAATTTCGATAAACGATTCGCTTTCCAATGCTTGCGGAATATGTTCCTGCAGATATTTAATTGAGTCCATCAATTCTTTTTTGAACTTGCAAGCTCTCCCGGCTTCAAATTCCAGAAGTTTGGGGCGGTCTACATCATCGAAGTTATTCACGTAAGCGTAATCTTTTAAACTTGCGCATTCAGGAGAAATTGATTCCAACATTGATTTGATTGTATACATCTTGCCTGTACCAGAGAGTCCGGTAACAAAAATATTATAACCGGGGCTTTCCATATCGACACCAAGTTTAAGCGCTTTTAATGCTCGCTCTTGTCCAACTACACCTTCAATCGGTTTAACTTTAGTTGTTGATTCAAATTCAAAAACATCCGGGTTGCAGTACCATCGTAATTCATCGGGTTTAAGTTCTTTTGGTTTTGGAGCTTTTAGGTTTGCCATAAGATTACCGTTTGTTTATTCGAAGTGCAA
The DNA here is from genome assembly GCA_964387045.1 of uncultured Melioribacter sp. Classification (GTDB taxonomy): domain Bacteria; phylum Bacteroidota; class Ignavibacteria; order Ignavibacteriales; family Melioribacteraceae; genus SURF-28. The sequence goes on from CAYLVF010000034.1 coordinate 4,249, forward strand.
TTTAAAAATAATATAAAATTGTGGTGATTGAAATAGAGTTCAATTGTTATTTGTGATTTAGATGGAATTGAACCTAATAAGACACTTTGTGTCAATATTAAATAATCGCTTTAAACTACGAATTAAATTTACTTTTTTGGATTTGTTATATAACTTATTCCTATAAAAAAATGACTGACCTTATATATGATAAATAAAAAGAATATTCTTTTTATATCAATTATACTTTCTATTGCTTTCTCTTTAATTATCGGAATCTATTTTTATAAATCAGTTTTCCCGCTTGAATTATCATTAACCTTTGAAAAGAATACCGGCGGGAGCGATAATCGTTTGTTTGTTCATGATTATGATAAATCCGGTTCAAGTGAATGGTTTGAAGTAACAAACAAAAATTTTGCTAATAGGGCGATTTTTTTGTTCTTCAAAAATGAGAATAACATCGTTGACGAATTTTCTGTGAGAGGAAGAACAGAACTAAGCTGGAATAGTTTTGAAGACATAAACGGGGATGGAAGAGACGATGCTTTATTTATGTCTGTTGATAATGACTCCCTCTTTTTAACCATTATTGATATTCACACTCAAAAGTATATCCAAAAAGAAATCTTTTTAATTTCGCGCGACAAGAAAGATGGGATGTATTGGGATTTAATGTGTCAAAACATTGGTAGAATTGATGATGATTTGTATTTGTTTGTTGCCTCAGGATACTCATTAAAACCACGAGTGTTCGTCAAGTATAATTTAACAAGTCAAAAGATTACTAAGAGTTTCCATATTGCCAGTACATTTGTTGATTTTGACATTGTTGATATTAATAATGATGGAAATTTAGAAATAGTTGCTTTGGGAGCAAGTACAGGGAATATACCAAACGAACAATACTCGGATTTTACAAGTTGGATATTTATACTTGATGGTGATCTAAATTTTGTTGTTCCGCCAATATATCGCGGCACACACCCTAACAGCAGTTTAGGATATGCTTTGGTATCAAATGATAACGAAAAGAATCTCGCCGTGCTACAATCTTTTCAAGGAAGTTTAGGAGAAAGAGCAAAATTATTTCTTCTCAACAATTCATTGAAAATCTTAAAAACAATTCACGAAGATTATTGCCGTGCCAAAATAAAAACATTGGAAATTAATGATGATAGGTTTGCAATTGTTGTGTCCAATACCGGTGAAATCAAATTATTTGATCAGGAAATGAATCTAATTAATCGAGAAGCATTGAAAATAAAAGATGAGTATCAAATATATATTTCAGATTATAATTATGATGGTGATAATGAAATATTGCTAATATCATCAAACAATATGTATCTCTTTTCAAGTAAATTAGAACCACTATTATTTTATGTGTTTAATGAGACACCAACTCGGGAGAATAATCATATTACATTCAATCGAAATAGCAGAAGAAATGAAGCGGGTATTGCAATAAATTTCTCTAATAGCTTTAAGCACTATGCAATAATTAACAATCCGAGCTATGAACTGATTCCGCTTTATATCTTCGGAATATTTTCCTTGCTCTTTATACTTTCATTTATTTCACTCAAAGGTTATAACAAAATAAATTTTGCTATTAAAAGAAATGATTTCCTTATTAGAAATTACTTCTGGGTTATATTTGATCTGGAAGGAAAAGTTATCTCTAAATCAACTCGAGTAAATTCAATAACAAATGTAAATTCTTTAGATGAACTGCTTTATAAGCTCAATATGAAATTCGGGAAAGAAGAATTAATCAAAAAATTGAGAGAAAACAATAACGAAAGAATTATCCGGCAGGAGGAAAATTTAATTACATTACAACTAATGGAAGTGAATAGAATTTTTCATCAGCCTGTAATTTATCTTTTTGAAGAACCGAATAAATCCAATAGAACATCAGAGTTTGAATTATGGTCTAAATCAATTCAAAAAATTGCTCATGACATAAAAACGCCAATTTCTTCCATCATGCTTAACCTAAAAGCAATCGGTCTTAGGTTAGATAAAATAAATTTCGAGAAAAAAGATGAACTAATGAGTGATATAGAAGTAATTCAATCGGAATTAAATAGAATAAATAAAGTAACCAGGGGTTTTTTAACATTTACAAATTTAGATGAACCTAAATTGAAAATTACCAATCTCCTGGAGTTAATCGACAATGTAATCAAAATGTTCTCTCATTATACGAATAATGGCATTGAAATTGATGTCGATATAGAGGATAATTTTTATATCAAAGTTGATGATTACCAATTCCGGGAAGTATTTCAAGTTCTTATTGAAAATGCAATTGACTCAATGAATGCAAGTGGAACAATTAAAATTACAGCAGAAAAATGCGATGGTGATCTAAACGATTTCAGCAAGAATGTAATGATATCAGTTGCAGATCATGGACAAGGGATTGATGAAAAGATTTTAGAGAAAATTTTTGATCCTCATTTTACATCAAAACCTACCGGTAATGGATTAGGGTTACCCATTGCTAAAAAAATTATAGAATCACACAAAGGCAGTATTGAAGTTTATTCTAAATCAGGTATCGGAAGTACTTTTAAACTCTTTTTACCATTAGATTAAAAGTATAATGAATTATAAGATTCTTGCAATTGACGATGATAATGTTTTGTTATCATCAATAAAAAAAACTCTGGAACTTTCGGACTACTTGGTAGATACACTCGAAGACCCATCCAAATTTGAGAGTTTAGAAAATATAAATAACTACCATGTTATTTTGCTTGATATAAAAATGCCTAAGGTTGACGGTCTTACACTTCTTGATATAATTCACTCAAAATATCCGCATATTCCAATAATAATGATCTCGGGCGAAAGCGATATTAAAACAGCAGTTCAATCTTTGAAACAAGGCGCTTATGATTTCATCGAAAAACCGATTGATCCTGATAAACTTTTAATCGCGATAAAAAATGCCGTTTCGATTAAGATATTGTACGATGCAAATCTGCGAATGAAAGAAGAAATCTCCGACCAATATAAAATTATCTATGATAGTATTTGGATGCGTGATATCATGAATAAAATTGAATACTTGGCGGCAACAAAAGCTAAAGTAATGATTTACGGTGAAAGCGGTACCGGTAAGGAATTAATAGCCAGAGCTATTCATAGAATTAGCGATAGATGCGAAAAACCTTATATCAAAATTAATTGTGCATCAATACCTTCTGAATTGTTGGAGAGTGAATTTTTCGGACATAAAAAAGGATCATTTACCGGGGCGTTAAATGACCACGAAGGAAAATTTATTCAAGCCGATGGCGGTACTCTTTTCCTCGATGAAATAGGTGATATGGATATGAAGCTTCAATCAAAATTACTTCGAGCAGTTGAAGACTCGGAAATTGAAGTTATTGGAAGCAATAAAACCAGACATGTTGATGTTAGAATTATTTGTGCAACGAATCAAAACCTTCAAGAACTTGTTGCTCAAGGAAAATTTCGTGAAGACCTTTATCATAGATTAAATGTAGTCAATATCAAGATACCGCCGCTTCGAGAAAGAAAAGAGGACATCCCCCCGCTGGTTGAATACTATATTCAAATATTTAATCAGGATTATAATAAGAAAGTTGAAGGAATTAATACACGCGCACTTGGTTTATTGAAGAGTTATAGCTGGCCCGGTAATGTGCGCGAGTTAAAAAACTTAATAGAGAAAACAGTTATTTACTCTACAAACAACACCATCACTTTTGAAGATGTTATTAATTCATTCGACGAGAATATTATTCACCAATTAGAACAAAACGCCGAGCATAAGGAATTCAATTCACTTAAAGAAGCAAGACAAGAATTCGAGAAACAGTATATCAAAAAAATTCTTGTTGAATTTAATTGGAGGATCCAAGAAACAGCAAATGCTCTAGGCATCGACAGAACAAACTTATTTAAGAAAATGAAAAGTTATGAGATAGTAAAAAGCGTTTAGTAATATTCCACAGTAATAATCCTATCCGGAATCAACGCTTACTTAACACAAATTGCAATGTTGCAAAAATTACAGCATTGTGACGCTCAAAGTTTCAAGAAATCAACTCAGAAATTTAAATATTGACTTTCTCAAACGCAGTTAGCTTATGAAGTTGGTATGTTAATTGCCACTGATATGCAGTATTTAATTTTAAATAAACATGAAAGGGCACATGTTATTTAACAAAACTTATGAAAACAAAGCGGATGTAAAGCGAGACTTAGTTGTTAGCCTAGTTTTGTTTTTCGCAACCCTATTTATCATAATCGTTCTTCTTTAGAGTAATGAACCGATGAGGGTGTTGCTTCTCTCCAGGGGTCGGTTGTTCAATCCGACCCCGACGATTTTTCGTTGATTTTTACATTAATTTATTTTTATAAATTGAGCAAAGATTTAGAATTTGTTTATGGAAAAAGAATAGGTGGAAAGTCCATCAAAGTCTATAAGAAGAATGATAATACCTATTCCGTTATATTAAAATTTTACTTTGCCGGGATATGTTATAAAAAAAAGAAACTTCATTTCTCAAAATATAGTGATGTTGACGATCTTATAATAGAATTTAAAGAACAACCGGATAATATCAGATAAAAAATATCAGCAAAGACTCCCCTCGTTTCAATAATATTATAACTTCACATTCATCATATTACTAACTAAATTTACAACCACAATTCCCAACGCCTTTATAAGGTGATTGGTGTATTGCGTATTTTAAAAATTGTATGGATAATTAATCTTGGGACAACTCATGAATTGCCCCAATAAGAGAGATTTATTAATGGTTACAGAATTTTCGTTAATTGAAAAAATAAATAGTCTTAATACTTTCCAAAAATTTTATGAGGAAATTGAAAAGCTAAGTCCGGATACATCAAGGTTATATGTCTCATCTTTACCTGATTCCGTAAAATCTATCATAGTAAAAAAATTGTCCGAAAGAGAAAATTCCATTCTGCTACTTTTCCCTGATATAAAATCTGTTAATGAAACAAAAGTAGAACTAATTATTTTAGGATTGGAAAAGTTTGTTATTGCTATCGACAAATTTGACGAAGAGACTATTCAAGAAAGACTCACCGAGATCAATCAAAAAGAGAAATTAATTCTTATTTCTAGTTACGACATTTTACAAACTCGTCTTCCCTCAATTGATTCGATTAAGAAAAACACGACTAAAATAGTGAGCGGAACGGAATTCAGTTATGATGAATTAATAGAGTACTTGAGTTTACTTAATTACGATAAAGACCGCTTTGTTGACGGACCCGGTTGTTTTGCTGTTCGTGGTTCTATTATTGATTTCTGGTCATACAGCGAAAAGCAGCCGTGCCGTTTAGAATATGACGGCGATTTTATCGAATCGATCCGTTACTTTGATCCGGACACTCAACGTTCGTTTAACAGAATAGAATCGGTTACACTTGCTTCTTCTCTTGAAGATATAAAAAGTGAATACTCATCTCACATATTTGATTATTTGTACAACCCAATCGTTTTTGCTTCTTTATATGAGATTGAAAAGCTGTTTATTAATAAAGTACTCACCGAGGAAATTCATTCCGATGATTATTTAGATGATGAATTAAAAGCTGAACTTTATGAAGACGAACCCGAAGAGAATAATAATAATAATGAAGAAGTTGTGGAAGATCTATTTCTTCCGGCAAAGGATGTATTGTTTTCTAAAAATGCAAGATGGATAATAGAAGACGAACTCGGTCGTTTTGAAAATAGAATAGATACTAAAATTTCCGAAGTGCCGCCGGTTAATTCCAATTTTGAATTGTTGTTTAGTCTTCTCTCAAACTATTCGCGCAAAGGTTTTGAAACAATAATCACAACAGAAAATGAACTTCAAGCAAGAAGGATGACCGAACTCTTATCTGAATTCAAAACGGATTTGAGAGATTTAATTGACGAAGGCAAAATTAAAATTGAAGTCCTCGCTATAAAAACCGGTTTCGTTTGCAAAGATGAAAAACTTGCGGTTCTATCCGATTACCAAATTTTTAATAAACCTTACCGAACAAAAATTTCCGAGAGACAAAAGTATAAAAAATCACGGGCGAAAGAATTCGCTTCATTAAAAATTGGTGATTATGTAGTTCACGAAACTTTCGGTATTGGTCGTTATGCCGGATTGGAAACAATTAAAATCGGTGAGATAGAACAGGAGAGCATAAAAATAATTTATGCCGAAGGGGGAGTTGTTTATGTTAATTTGAATTATCTCTCGCTTGTAAAAAAATTCTCATCAAAGGATAAAGCAGAACCGAAACTTTCAGTGCTTGGAAGTAATGAATGGAAAGCAGCAAAGAAGAAAGTAAAAAATAAAATTAAAGATGCTGCTCGCGAATTAATCAAGTTATATGCAAAGAGAAAAGCATCTCAAGGTTTCAGTTTTAATCCCGATACGGTTTGGCAGAAAGAATTAGAAGCTTCTTTCTTTTATGAAGACACACCCGATCAATCAAAAGTTACAGATGAAGTTAAAGGAGATATGGAATCAAGCAACCCGATGGATAGATTGGTTTGCGGTGATGTGGGATTCGGCAAAACCGAAATTGCCGTGCGTGCAGCTTTTAAAGCTGTAAGTGATGGTAAACAAGTTGCTTTGCTTGTCCCCACTACAATTTTAGCGGAACAGCATTACAATACTTTCAGAGATAGACTTACGCAATTCCCTGTCAAAGTTGAAGTTATTTCGCGATTTAAAACTAGAGCTCAGCAAACCGAAATTGTAAAAGAACTTGCAAATGGAAATATCGATGTAATAATCGGAACTCATAGAATATTATCGAAAGACATAAAATTCAAAGACCTCGGTTTATTAATTATTGATGAAGAACATCGCTTCGGTGTTATGGCTAAAGAAAAACTAAGAACTTACCGCGCTAATGTTGATACACTTATATTAACCGCCACACCAATACCGCGTACGCTAAATTTATCTTTGTTGGGTGCGCGTGATTTGTCAATAATTGCAACACCACCGCTGAACAGGCAGCCGATCTATACCAAAGTTGACAAGTTTGATATCACAAATATTCGTAAATGGATATTGAATGAGATCCACCGCGACGGACAAGTATATTTCGTTCACGACCGTGTTCAATCGATTGATAAGATTGCCGCTTATTTAGAGAAACACATTCCCGAAATAAATATTGCTGTTGCACACGGACAGATGAAACCTTCACAACTGGAAAAAGTTATATATGATTTCTTGAATAAAAAACATCATATGCTTATCTCTACAAAAATTATTGAATCGGGTCTTGATATACCCAATGTTAATACGATAATTATTAATCGTGCAGATAGATTCGGTCTTGCCGAGCTTCATCAATTACGGGGAAGAGTCGGTCGGTCGGATAGACAAGCTTATGCATATTTGATTGTTCCTTCACTTAAATCGCTTGCTAAAAAAGCAGTGCGAAGACTACAGGCAATTGAAGAGTACACAGATCTTGGTGAAGGGTTCAGTTTATCGATGCGTGATCTTGAAATACGCGGTGCGGGTAATTTACTTGGGACCGAACAAAGCGGAACTATCGATACTGTAGGATTTGATATGTATGTTAAACTTCTTGATGACGCCGTGGAAGAATTAAAACATGAAGAGTTTCAAGAAGTCTTTAAGGATTTACCTAAACCGAAAGAAAGAACCGAACCGAAAATCGATACATACTTTGAGATCGGTATTCCAAAAAATTATATGCCCGATCAATCTGATAGACTTAGTTTTTACACGGCACTCTTTTCCGTTTTAAAAGAAGAAGAGTTTGCTGAAACAATCGAAGAGATGGAAGATCGTTTCGGTAAATTTCCTAAAATTGTCGAACAACTAATCAAAGCTGCGAAACTCAGATTCTTTGCTTCATTTGCAATGTTTGAAAGGATAATTATTCAACGAAAGAAACTTATCTTCATTTTGCCCAAAGGAGAATTTGAAGATTTTTATAAAAATCGATTCCCCGTTTTTCTTAAATGGATTTTGGATGTTCACGCAAAAGATGTGCGATTCTTACAAAACAACGAAACAATGAAATTGGAAATAGATAATAAATTTTCGGATGCTTCCGACACACTTGAATTTGCAATTCGCTTCTGTAAAGAGGTTGATCAAGTCATCAATAAATCCATGCAAACTGAATCAACCGGGTCGATTCTAACCGCAAAACTATCAACGTAAAGCATACTTTACATTTGTTTTCTCTTTACCAATAAAATTCTTACATTTCTATTCCTTATTAAGAGGGGATGTCATATTTTCTAAAAAAAGTTCGAAAATGAAATAAATTCAAAGGATAAATTATGGCTGAGAACAAAAACCAAGAATTCGAAAATGTAAAAGATATTGAGACAAAAGAATGGTTGGAGTCGCTTGAGTATATTTTACAAGCTTACGGACCTGAAAGAGTAAAAGAATTACTCCACGATCTCGATACATATGCTCATGAATCGGGAGTTGAACTGCCATTCACAGCAAACACACCTTACATTAATACAATACCGCGAAGCCAACAGCCGCATTTCCCCGGTGGTAGAGAAATCGAGCGCAGAATTAAAAGCCTAATTCGTTGGAATGCTATGGCAATGGTTGT